>JASHOM010000053.1 GCA_030041115.1 Vulcanimicrobiota bacterium
GAGTATCTCGGCGTCGCGATCGCACCGGGCATCGCCGTTTCGATCGACGCGTTGATCGGCCGTACCGCAAAGCTGCCGCAGATAGCGCTCGAGGCGCCCGATCGCGCGATCGGCCGGAACACCAACGACTCGCTGCGCAGCGGCATCGTCTACGGCTTTGCCGGCCAGACCGAGGCGATCGTTGCCCGGATGCGCGCCGAAATGGGCGTGGAGGCCAAAGTCGTCGCAACCGGCGGTCTCGCCGACGTCGTCGCCAAGCAGACGCCCGTCGTTACGGCCGTCGACCCCTTTTTGAGTTTGGTGGGATTGGAGCTCTTTCACCGTAAATGCTAGCGACATGCCCGCTCAGCCGTTGAGAATCGGTCCGATTGAGGTCTGGCCGCCGCTGATCTTGGCGCCGATGTCCGGCGTCACGAATCGCACGATGCGAGCGCTCTACCGCCCCTTCGGTTTGGGTTTGACGGTTACCGAGTTCGTTTCGTCCAACGCGCTCAAGTACGGCAGCCGCCGGACCATGGAGATGATCGACCAGCACGGGCTCGAGAAGCCGGTTTCGACGCAGCTCTGGGGCGACGACCCGGCGACGATGGCGCAGGCCGCCAGGGTCGTGCGAGAGTGCGGGGCCGACATCGTCGACATCAATTTCGGCTGCCCCGCGCCGAAGGTGACCAAGACCAACGGCGGCTCGGCCTGCCTGCGCGATCCCGAGCGCTGTGAAGCCATCATGCGCGCGGTCGTAGCGGCCGTGGACTGCCCGGTCACGATGAAGATGCGGCTGGGTTGGAGCGAGGATGCACTGGTGTACGTCGACGTCGCGCGACGCGCGCAGCAAGCCGGCGTGAAAGCGGTGACCCTTCACGCGCGCACCGCGAGGCAGTTCTACCGCGGTGAAGCGGACTGGCAGCACGTCGCGCGTCTCAAACGCGCCGTCGACCTCCCGATCATCGGTAACGGCGACCTCGACGAAGCGCACGTCGCGTTGGAGCGCATGCGCGCCAGCGGCGCGGACGCGATCATGCTCGGGCGCGCGACGCTAGGCAACCCGTGGCTCATCTCGCAGATCCGCGACTTGATGGAAGACCGGCCCGCCCGGCCGCTCCCGTGCGCGGCGGACCGGCTGCGGTTTGCGCTGGTGCACTATCGCACGATGGTCGACGAGCTCGGCGAAGAGCGCGCCGTTCCGCAAATGCGCAAGCATCTCGCGCTCTATCTCAAGGGCATTGCCGGCGCCGCGCTGCTGCGCGAGCGGATCATGCGCACCACGAGCGCTGCGTCGACGATCGCCCTCGTCGAGGAAACGATCGCGCTGCTGGAAGCCGCGCCGCCGGTCGCGGCATGATCGAGGAACGCGCGGAACTCTACGGCGCGCCGACGCCGCAGGCGCTCGCCGACGAAACGTACGAGAACTACAAGGAGTTCGTCAACCCCCCGCTTGCGCGCGTGATGAAGCTCGCGGGTTCGCCCGTCGAAGTGCGCGCGCAAGGCTGCACGATCTGGGATCACACCGGCAAAGCCTATCTCGACTTTGCCGGCGGCTACGGCGTCTTTACCTTGGGCTACGCGCATCCGCGCGTCGTCGCGGCCGTGAGCGCACAGCTCGAACGCTTCGCGCTCTCGGGCAAGACGATGTTCAACGTCCTCTTGGGGCGGGCCGCGCGGCGCCTTGCCGAGCTGGCGCCGGGCGATCTGCAGATTTCGTTCTGGTGCAACAGCGGGACCGAGGCGATCGAGGGCGCCATCAAGCTGGCGCGCGCGGCGACCGGGCGCGCGAAAGTCGTCGGAACGCACGGCGCTTTCCACGGCAAAACCTTCGGCGCGCTCTCGGTGAGCGGGCGCGAGAATTTTCAGGCCCCCTTTCGCCCGCTGCTGGCCGACTCGAGCTGCGTGCCCTACGGAACGACCGACGCGCTCGACGACGCGCTGCGCGACGCGGCTGCCTTCGTCGTCGAACCGGTGCAGGGCGAGGGCGGCGTTCACGTTCCGGCCGACGGATATCTGCGCGACGTGCGGGCGATTTGCGACCGGACCGGCGCGCTCTTCATTGCCGACGAGATTCAGACCGGATTGGGCCGCTGCGGCTATCGTTTCGCTTGCAATCGTGACGACGCCGTTCCCGACGTGATGACGCTGGCAAAAGGGCTCTCGGGCGGGGTGGTTCCGGTGGGGGCCTTCATCGCGCGTCCCGGCGTGTGGAAGCGCGCCTTCGGTCGCGATCCGCTCTTGCACACGTCAACCTTCGGCGGGAACGAGCTGGCCTGCGCCGCCGCGCTCGCGGCTCTCGACGTGCTCGAGGACGAAGGCTTGGCGCAGCGCGCGCGCGCGCGCGGCGAACAGTTGCTGCGCGGGGCGCGCGCGGTTGCCGCCGAGTATCCGGCCGTGGTGCGAGATGCGCGCGGCCTCGGTCTCCTGGTCGGCGTCGAGCTGACCAACGAAGGATACGGCGGCTCGATCATCCCGGAGATGCTCAAACGCGGCGTCACCGCCGCGTGGGCGCTCGGCGCGCAGCGCGTCATCCGCCTGGAGCCGCCGTTGATCGTCACCGAGTCCGAAGTCGAGCGCGCGCTGGAAGCGCTGCGCGCCGGCGTTGCCGCCGCCCATGCGAAGTTGGGCGATCTCTGACCCGCGCATGCCGTATGTCGAGAGCCGAATTGTGATCGCCGCTCCCGCGCGCCGCGTCTACGAGCTCGCCAAGGATCAGGAGCGCTTTCCGGAGTTCATGCCCGACGTCGAGAAGGTGACGATCGTCGAGCGTCGCGGCGATGCCATGCTCTCTCGCTGGAAGACGCTCGTGGAAGAGGCGCCGATCGAGTGGACCGAGGAAGATCGATTCGACGACGACGCCCTTCGGATCGATTACAAGCTCGTCGAAGGCGATCTCGACAAGTTCGAAGGCGCCTGGACTTTCGAGCATCGCGACGGCGTCACGCACGTCGTCCTCGGCGTCGATTACGATTTCGGCGTGCCGACGCTTGCCGAGCTGATCGGACCCACGCTGGAGAAGAAGGTTCGTGAGAACAGCGAGATGATGTTAGCCGCCCTCAAACGCCAATTGGAGTCGGAAAACCCCTAAATGCGATACGAGCGTTTCCTAAAGTCGCCCCTTTTCAAGAAGTTCGTCCGGCGCAAGCTCTTCGATCGAAGCTCGTTCTTCAGCCGGCTGCTGCTGCTGTGGTTCGCCGCGCGAGGCATGGGACGGCGTTTGCCGCGCTCCCCCGAGAGCGCGCGCGAGTCGGGGCTCTACAATCAATGGTGGTACTACAGCTTCGAGCTGGCGCCCGGCGTCGCGACGCAGTCCTCCTTTCCGCCGGATTTTCCGCTCCTTCCCCGGATGCTGCTGCGCAACTGCGACCTGGCCGGCTGCGACTGCCTCGACATCGGCAGCGTCGAGGGCTTGATTCCCATCTTGATGTGCCGGCAGGGCGCGCGCGAAGTCATCGCGACCAACCCGCATCTGTACAACTACGAGAAGATGCAGGCGGTCCGCAAGCTCTACGGCGTGAACTTCAAGTTTCGCCAGATCGGCTCGCTCTACGATCTCAACCGCAAGCTCGGTCACAAGCGCGGATTCGACCTGATAAATCTCTCGGGCGTGCTCTATCACGTCTACTCGCCGATGCACGTGCTCGCCGGGTTGCGGCCGCTGCTGAAAAAAAACGGTCTGATGATCGTCTCGACGAACGTCGTGAAGCGCGCGGACTTTTCGATGGAGTTCAACGATCGCGGAAAGCTGCAACGAGAGGCCACGACGTACTGGTATCCTTCGATTCCGCTCTTCGACTATCTGCTGCGCTATTTCAAGCTGCTGCCGATCGATTGTCTCTACCATGCGTACGAGCGCGACGACGCGGTGCGCTTTACCGGCGACGTCGAGTCGGGCTATCTTTCCGTCATGTGCCGCGCGACCGACGATCCGGCCTTCGATCGCGACGATACGTGGGCGCGGGAGTCGATCGACGACTCCTACGAAAGCATCCTGCTCTGGGATCAAGAGAAGTCCGCGGCGCTCGCTTGCGCACCCATCGGCTACCGCCGTGAACCCGATCCGCGCTTGCTGCACGCCGGGGGGCGGTCGCTCGATCTTTGGAAAGCCGTACTGGAGCTTCCGGCCGTCGGCGCGGCGAACCGGTCGCAAGACAGCCACACGCTGCTCCTTTCGGACAACGTCTGACGGCCGCTCGTGAACAGTTTCTGCTTCGTCATTCATCCGCTCTCGTTCGAGGACATCGCGCGCTACGAGCCGGGCGCGAAGGGCAAGGGCGAAGCGATCCTGCGCAAGATCATGGAGTGGATGCCGTCGTACGCGGCCGTGCACGTCAGCGGCGTGCGCACGCCCGACGGTCGCGAGACGCAAGGATGGTTCGTCGCGGCGCCGCTGTTGCCGCAGCAGCTGGTCGAGTTTCCGCGCGAGGAGGTCTACCGCCGCGTGGTGCGCGCGATCGAGATCGGGGCCGAGCTGGGCGCGCAAGTGGCGGGCCTCGGCGCCTTCACCGCGGTGGTCGGCGACGCCGGAATCACGATCAACGAGCGCTCGCCGATCCCGGTGACGACCGGAAACTCCTTGACGATCGCTGCCGGCGTCCAGAGTCTCTTTCGCGGCGCGCGGGAAATGGGAGTCGACGCCGCTTCCTCCACCGCGACGGTCATCGGTGCGACCGGCTCGATCGGAAGCGCTTGCGTTCGTCTGATCGCGCCCGAGGTCGCTCGCGTCATTTTGGTTGCGCGCAACACGACGCGCTTGCGGAAATTCCACGAACAGATCGCCGGCGACCTACCCTGCGAGAGCGAGTACGCGACCGATGCTCCCAGCGCCGTTCGCCGCTCGCAGCTCGTTCTTACGGCGACGACGTCCACGCAAGACGTGATCGAGCCCGAAGACCTGCAGACCGGAGCGGTCGTTTGCGAGCTCTCGCTGCCGCACGACGTGAGCCGCCGCATCGCGCTCGAGCGGCCCGACGTCCTGGTCATCGAAGGCGGAAACATGGTCGTGCCCGGCCGGCCGCGCTTCGAACGCGTGCGCGAGCCCGGCTCGGAGTTCGATCTGAATCTTCCCCCGCGCACGGCGCTCGCGTGTATGAGCGAAACGATGATTCTCGCGCTCGAAGGGCGCTTCGAACCCTTTACGCTCGGCCGCGGCATCGAGCTTGGGAAGATCGTCGAGATTGCGGCGATGGCCGAGCGCTGCGGATTTACCCTTGCCGACATGCGGGCATTCGATGCGGCCGTGACGCCGGAGAAGATCGCCGCCACCCGCGCCGCAGCAAGACGGCGCCGGTCGAACGGGAGCCCCGCCCTGAGCGGAGCGTCGCGAAGCGATGCGTAGTCGAAGGATCGTTTCGGTCTCGCTCGGCTCGAGCAGCCGCGACCATCGTGCGCGGGTCGCGTTCATGGGCGAGGAGTTCGACATTTCGCGCGTCGGTACCGATGGAAAGCTCGACGCCGCGATCGAGCGAGTGCGCGGGCTCGACGGGAACGTCGATGCGATCGGCTTGGGCGGAATCGACGTGTACCTCTACGCCGGGCGCCACCGCTACGCGCTGCGCGACGGATTGCGGCTGCTCGAGGCAGCCGAGAAGACGCCGGTGGTCGACGGCAGCGGTCTCAAGAACACGCTCGAGCGCAAAGCGGTGCTGTTCATGCAGGACGAGCTCGCGATCGACCTGCGCGGCCGCCGCGTGCTGATGGTCAGCGCGCTGGATCGTTTCGGAATGGCGCAGGCGCTCGTCGATGCGGGCGCCGACGTGCTCTTCGGCGATTTCATTTTTGCCCTCGACAAGGATATTCCGGTGCGCGACCTTCACGAGTTCGAACGCATGGCCGAGAAGTATCTGCCCGACGCCTGCAAGCTGCCGTTTCAATTTTTCTATCCGACGGGGAAGAAGCAAGAGAAGCCGCCCGAGCCTAAATATCCGCAATACTACGAACAGGCCGAGATCATCGCGGGCGACTTTCACTTCATGCGCCAATTCATGCCCGAGCGGCTCGATGAAAAGATCGTTTTGACGAACACCGTCACCCAAAACGACGTCGCGGAACTGGCGACTCGCGGCGTCGCGACGCTGATCACGACGACGCCCGACATCGCCGGGCGTTCTTTCGGAACGAACGTTCTCGAAGCGGCGCTTCTGGCGTTATTGGGCAAGGCTTGGAACGACGTCACGCCTTCCGACTATGAGCGCCTCTTGCGGGAACTCCGACTCAAACCGCGCGTCGTGCAACTCCGTCCTTGAGGATTGCGGGTTGACAGCCGCTGCCGGCGGGTATACCTTTCCACCGCGGGGGCAGGCCTCGGCGCGGCCCGCTGAGAACACCCCGCGCCAGCATTGGAGAACGCAGCGAAACGCTTGGGGCTCATAAGCGCCCCGTGAGGGCTTAATAGTTGAACGACAAGGAGATCATCCTAACCGCGGAGGGCCTGGCGAAGCTGGAGCGGGAGCTCGACGAGCTCAAGGGCGTCCATCGGCGCGAGGTCAACGATCGCATTCGTCAAGCCAAAGAGTACGGCGATTTGAGCGAAAACGCGGAATACGAGGATGCCAAACAGGAGCAAGCCTTCATCGAAGGCCGCATCCTGAAGCTCGAGGCGATGATTCGCAACGCTCGAATCATCGACGAGTCGGAGTACGCCGCCGACGAAGTCCACCTCGGCGCAATCGTCAAGGTGCGCGACCTCAAAAACGACGAGGTCTACGAGTTTTCGATCGTCGGCTCGGCGGAAGCCGATCCTCCCAACCGCCGCATCTCCAACGAGTCGCCGCTCGGAGGCGCGCTCATGGGGCACAAGAAAAATGCGACGGTGGACGTCGCGACGCCGCGCGGACTCGTGAAGTACAAGATCGAATCCATCAAGAGCAATTCGCCGAAGAAGGCTGCAAAGAAGGCGTCGTAACCATTGGACGAGCTCGGCAAGACCGAAGCGGCGCTCGTAGCGGCCAGACGTGAGAATCTGGCCGCTTTGCGTTCGCGGGGGCACGATCCGTTCGACGCGCGGCGGTTCGAAGTCGGAGCGACGACCGCCGAGCTGATCGAGCGCTACGGCTTTCTCGTGCCCGGGCAGGACGTGCGCGCGGAGGCCTGGAGTCTGGCGGGCCGGATCCTCTCGAAACGCA
>JASHOM010000054.1 GCA_030041115.1 Vulcanimicrobiota bacterium
TCGAATCCCGCGACGATCATGACCGACCCCGAAATAGCGGACGCGGTGTACCTCGAGCCGCTGACGGTCGAGTCGGTCGAAGAGATCGTGGCTCGCGAACGCCCCGATGCGCTGCTGCCGACGCTCGGCGGCCAGACGGGACTCAATCTGGCGGTCGAGTTGGAAGAGGCGGGCGTGTTGCGCCGGCACTGCGTCGAGCTGCTCGGAACGCCCATCGAAACGATTCGGCTGGCCGAAGATCGCGAGCGCTTCAAGCTCAAGATGCTCGAGATCGGCGAACCCGTAGCGGAGAGTGCGGTCGTCACCCGGATCGATGAAGGTCTGGCCTTTGCCAAGGCCGCGGGCTATCCGCTGATCGTTCGGCCCGCGTACACGCTGGCAGGCACGGGCGGAGGCATCGTTTACGACGAAGCGCAACTGCGCTCCACGCTCGATGCCGGATTGAATGCGAGCCTGATCCATCAGGCTCTTTTGGAAACGTCCCTGCTCGGCTGGAAAGAGATCGAATACGAAGTGCTGCGCGACGGCGCCGGCAACTGCATCGTCGTCTGCAACATGGAGAATATCGATCCGGTCGGGGTTCACACCGGCGACTCGATCGTCGTTGCTCCGTCGCAGACGCTCTCGGATTTGGACTACCAGATGCTGCGCAGCGCGAGCATCAACGTGATTCGCGCGCTCGACGTACAGGGCGGTTGCAACATTCAGTTCGCCCTTCACCCGCAGCGCAGCGAGTACGCGATCATCGAAGTCAACCCGCGCGTTTCACGCAGCTCCGCCCTCGCCTCGAAAGCCACCGGATATCCGATCGCCAAAATTTCCACGCGGATCGCGCTCGGTCAGCGGCTCGACGAGATCCCCAACCCGGTGACCGGCGTGACGAAGGCGGCCTACGAACCGACGCTCGACTACGTCGTCGTCAAGATTCCGCGCTGGCCTTTCGACAAGTTCCCGATCGCCGACACGGTAATCGGCACGCAAATGAAGTCGACGGGCGAGGCGATGGGGATCGGGCGGACGTTCCGCGCCGCGCTTCTCAAAGCGGTGCGCGGGCTCGACCTCGATCGCGAAACCCTCACGGGCCCGCTCGCCGATTGGAGCCGAGCCGAGCTGGAAAGCGTCGCCGCACGACCGACGCACGAACGGCTCTTCGCGATCTGCGAGCTGCTCCGTCGCGCGCCCGACGGGGCCCGCGAGAGCGCGCTCGAGCGTGTTCACGAGCTCTCGGCGATCGACCGGTTCTGGCTGTACGAGCTGGCCGAACTGGTTTCGCTCGAGGAACGCTTGCGCGGGAAGGCCGGCGACGGGGACCGTGCCGACGCCCGCGAGTCGGGGTATTCGACGGCGAGTCTCTTGCGGCTCGGGCGCAACGGACGGCGACACGCCCCCGCGCGCGAGAAGCCGGTCTTTCGAATGGTCGATACCGCCGCCGCCGAGTTCCCGGCAAAATCGCCGTACTATTACCTTTCGAGCGCCGAACAGGACGAGATGCGACCGCCCCCGCACGATGCCGTCGTCGTCGTTGGGAGCGGCCCGATCCGCATCGGGCAAGGGATCGAGTTCGATTACAGCTGCGTCCACGCGGCGTGGGCGCTCAAAAATGCCGGCCGTTCGCCCGTCGTCGTCAACAATAACCCGGAGACGGTGTCGACCGACTTCGACATCTCCGACACTCTGGTCTTCGAACCGCCCGGGGCCGATGAAGTCGAAGCGACGTACCTGGCCACGCGAGCGCGCGGGGTGATGCTCGCCTTCGGCGGGCAGACCGCCATCAATCTCGCGGCCGAGCTCAGCCGCCGCGGCGTGCCGATCGTGGGCAGCGACCGGCGATCGCTCGACATGGCCGAGAATCGCGAGCAGTTCGACGCCGCGCTCGCGCGCCTAGGCGTGGCGCGGCCGGAGGGCAAGGCGGCGCGCAGCTTCCGCGAGGCGCGCGCGATCGCACGCGAGCTCGGTTTTCCCGTCCTCGTGCGACCCTCGTTCGTCCTCGGCGGCCGCGCGATGGAGATCGTGAATAACGAAGCGCAGCTCGTCTCCTACGCGGAGTCGGCCCCTCCGATTCTCCCCGACGCACCGTTGCTCGTCGACAAATATCTGCGCGGCCTCGAGCTGGAGGTCGATGCGGTCTTCGACGGCGACGACATCCTCGTTCCGGGCGTCTTCGAGCACGTGGAGCGGGCCGGCGTTCACTCCGGGGACTCGATCAGCGTCTATCCGGTTCAGTCGATCGATCCGGCCACCGAACGGCGGATCGCGGACGTCGCCTTTGCCGTCGCCGCGGAGCTGGGAATCCGCGGCTTGATCAACATCCAATTCGTCCTGCACGACGAAACGCTGTACATCATCGAAGCAAATCCCCGGGCGAGTCGGACGGTGCCGATCATTCAAAAAGCCACCGGCATCAATCTCGTCGCCGCGGCAACGCGGACCGCGTTGGGCGAGAAGCTCCGCAACATGGAGTACGGGACGGGACTGCGCCCGCACATACCGTACGTCGTCGTGAAAGTGCCGGTCTTCTCATTCTCGAAGATGCGCGGCGTCGAAACCGTGCTCGGACCGGAGATGAAATCGACGGGTGAGGTCCTTGGAATCGACGAGTCGTTCGGCGGAGCCCTTCGCAAAGGATTCCTGGCGGCGGGCGTTCGTCTCCCGGGCAGCGGCGGTCGATTGCTCGTCTCGATCGCCGACGAGGAGAAGGACGAGTCGATTCCGGTGCTCAGGGCCTATGCGAAGCTCGGTCACACGCTGGTCGCGACGCCCGGCACGCGGGCGATGCTCGAGGAGGCCGGCATTCCTGCCGATCCGATCAACAAGATCGCGGACGGATCGCCGCACGTGCTCGATCTCATCGCGTCGCGCGCGGTCGACCTGGTCGTCAACGATGCGAGAGGCGCGCGGGAAATCTCCGACGATTACAAGATTCGCCGCGCCGCAGTCGAAGCGAACATTGCGTGTTTGACGAGTCTCGACACCGCGCGGGCGCTGGCGGAAGCGCTCACGAGCAAGGCCGGGCCGCCGCGCAGCCTGCAAGAGTATCGCAACGCTCGCGCGACGATGACCTCGTAGAGTCGCAAGGGCAGCCCCGGGTTTTCGTCATCGGCGCCAACGCCACGACGTTGGCGGCCGTTAACGCGCTTCGCGGCCGCCGGATCGCGACGACGTTGGTGCCGCTTGCTTGGACGCCGCTCGGCGTTACGCTGGGCGAAGGGCGCCAAGACGTTGCCATCGCCCTCTCCGGGCTCTTCGACTGGATCGATCGTACGTTTCTACCCGACGACGAGCACGCGTTCGTCGCGTCGGCGCGCGACCTCGAGCTGCTCGCTCGCATCGGCTGGGAATCGACGTTCCCGCAGCGGCTCGACGGCGAGAGCGTCCTCAACATCGAGGATCTCCCCGAAGAGTTTGCCGACGCGCTGGAACGTCCGGCGGCCGCTCTCGTGCAATGCGCCGCCTGCCGGCGGCTCTGCGTGCGCGACGACTTCGTCTGGAAAGAGCGGCAGCTGTGCGCCTGGGATTATCACGGACAAGTCTTCGGCAAGCGCGGACCGTGGCGGGATGGAGCATACGAGACTCGCCACTTCGAAACGCTGCCCGTCTGCGCGTACGTCGTTCCCGAGCTTTTGGAGGAAATGGCCGTCGAAGTTCTGTTGACGGTCGGCGAACCGGCGCAGCGCGCGATCGGGGCGGTCGTCGCCACGCTGTTGGATCATGAGCCGTCTCGTCCGCATCTGGCCGTTCGTACGGCAAACGGGGTCGTCGTATTGCGCGAAAGATCTTCGCCGGGCGTCGTCGCCGAGTGACGAACCGGGCAATTCGCGACCTCTCCGCGTTCTTCGTGCTGCTCTTCGGCGTGCTCGCAGTGCGTCAAGCATACATTCAAATCGCGGCCGCCCCACAGATCGCGACGCGCCCGGCGAACCCGCGCCACGCGTTGCTCGATCCGGGACGCGGACGGATTCTGGCGACCGACGGCACCGTGCTGGCCCAAACCGTCGCCGGGAAGCGAGTCTACCCGCTCGGAGCCGAGCTTGCCCATCCGCTCGGTTACGTGTCGGTGCGCTACGGCACAAGCGGCATCGAAGCAAGTTTCGACCGCGCTTTGAGCTCGCCCGACCTCAGCGGCGACGCCCAGGCGCAAATCGATCGCATCGTCGCGACCTTACGCGGGGCGTCCTACGCCGCGCAGGGGGCCGACGTCGTGACGACGATCGTTCCAAGCATTCAGGCGAGGCTCTTCGAGCTGCTGTCGCAGTACCCGCGCGCGGCGGGCGTCGTCCTCGATCCGAGCACCGGAGCCGTCCTCGCGCTCGCCAGCGTGCCTAGTTACGATCCCAACGACTTCGATGCGGCGTTCCCTTCGCTGAGCCAAAACCCGGCGTCCCCGCTTCTGGATCGCGCGCTCGACGGGCTCTATCCGCCCGGATCCGGCTTCAAAATTTTCACCGCGGCGTCCGCGCTGGACAGCGACACCGTGACGATGGACTCGCACTTCGAGGATCCCGGCTATCTCGTCATCGGCAATTTTACGCTCCACGACAACGAGAGCGAGGCGACCGGATACGCCGATCTCACGACCGCCTTCGCGCTGTCGAGCAACGTCGATTTTGCGCAGATCGCGCTCAAGATGGGCGTAGCGACGTTCTACGAGTATCTCGCGCGGTGGGGCATCGGCGACTCGCTGGATTTTCAGCTTCCCGCCGAGCGCGGACGCATTCCGCCGGAGACGAGCGTCGTTCCCGGCGAGCTGGCGCAGATGGCTTTCGGCCAGGGAGCATTGCTGATGACGCCGCTGCAAATGGCGCTCATCGGAGCGACCATCGCCAACGGCGGCGACGAGCCGCGTCCCTTCATCGTCCGCGAGGTCGTCCGCGACGGCGTGCCGCAGAGCATTTCCGAAGCGTCAACGCTGGCAAGCCCGGTATCGCCGGAGACGGCCGCGAAGGTTACGCGGATGATGGTCGCCGTCGTGCAACGCGGTACGGGCACTCCAGCGGCGCTGGCGCACGTGACGGTAGCGGGCAAGACGGGCACCGCGACAAATCCGCTCGGTCGCTCGCACGCGTGGTTCGTGGCCTTCGCGCCGGCGCAACGGCCGCGCGTAGCGGTCGCGATCGTCGTCGAGAACGCCGGCTACGGCGCAACCTACGCGGCGCCGATCGCACGTGAAGTTCTGCGGACCGCGCTGGAGAGCGGTACGTGATCGACGAGCGCATCTTCAACAATCGGTACCGGCTCGACCGAAAGCTCGGCGAGGGCGGAATGGCGACCGTTTATTGCGGAACGGATATCCTCTTGCGCCGGCGCGTTGCGATCAAGGTCTTGCGCGAGCAGTATGCAGTCGACGAGGAGTTCGTCCGGCGCTTTTATCAGGAGGCCGAGTCCGCCGCGAAGCTCTCGCACCCGAACATCGTCAACACCTACGACGTGGGGCGCCAAGACGACACGTACTTTATCATCATGGAGCTCGTTGACGGCGCCTCGCTGGCCGAGATCATCGCGGCCGACGGACGGCTGCCCGAGCCGGTAGCCATCGACTATGCGGCCCAGATCGCCAGCGGTCTGGCGTACGCGCATCGTCAAGGTTTGCTGCATCGGGACATCAAGCCCGCCAACGTCCTGGTCACCAAAGACGACGTGGTGAAGCTTTCCGACTTCGGCATCGCGCGAGCGGTTTCGCAGCAGACGATGGCGCTCACCAAGCCGGGCCTCGTCATGGGCAGCGTCTACTACATCTCGCCCGAACAGGCCCAAGAACACGAAGTACAGGAAACGTCGGACCTCTACAGCCTCGGCGTCGTCCTCTATCAAATGCTGACCGGCAAGCTTCCGTACACCGGCGAGTCGCCGGTCACGGTGGCGCTCAAGCATATCGGCGATCCCGTGCCGGCAATCGACGTGCAGGACAGCGGCGTCAGCCCGGCACTCGCCGCGATCGTCAATCGGTTGTTGCAGAAGAAGCCGGAGCATCGCTTTCAGTCGGCCAGCGAGCTTGCAACCGCGTTGCGCGAAGCGCGCGAGCGCCCCAGCGTCGCCGGCTACCGTATCTCCGACGACGCTCCGGGTCGCGTCTCCTTCGATCTGCCGCCCCGACGCTCGCCGATGCCCGATCGGCCGTATCTCGCAACGGAGCGGCACGAGGAGCGCAGCGGGCGATCCCCGTGGGGCGCGGTTCTCCTCGTCGTCGCCCTGCTCGCAGCGATCGCGCTGGGATACGCGCTGTTCGCGCGGCCGTTTCCCGGACTCGGCGGCGGCGTTCTCGTCGGCGACTACACCGGCATGACGCAGGCCGATGCCCAGGAAGCGATCGTCAACGCCGGCCTGCGAACTCGTTTTACCAACAGCGCGAGCGAAACGGTGCCGCCCGATCACGTGATCCGGCAATCACCGCCGGCCGGAACGAAAGTCGACAAGAATCAGGTCATCGAGCTATTCGTCAGCACGGGCAAACCGCTGCTCGGTCTCGCCGACGTCCGCGGCTTCAGCGCGAACGATGCGCAGCGTGCGTTACAACAGGACGGCTTCGCGGTAACGCTCGTACGGCGCTACGACAATACGGTGAAGGACAACGTCGTCGACCAGCTTCCCAAGCCCGGCGCAAAGGTGCCCGAAGGGAGCCGCGTGACGCTGATCGTCTCCAGCGGCCCACCGCCCTTGCTCGTACCGAACTTCGTCGGCATGCAGGTCGCGGCCGCGCGCGCGCTCGCGCTTCGCCGGGGCATCACGCTCGATACGTCGCAGAGCATTCCCGGCATGCCTCCCAATACGATCGCATCGCAGAGCGTGCCGCAAGGAACGCAACTCAATCCCAACGATACCGTGCACGTCGTGGTCAACGGCGGGATGGAGAACGCGCCGGCTCCCCTCGAAGGCAACGGACCGGCCGCGAGCCTGCCCGACGTCGTGGACGACGATTACGCCGCGGCACGCCAAGCCTTGACGCAGGCGGGTTTTCAATACACGGTTCGCTATGCGCAGCAGAGTACGAACAACGGGAAAGTCGTGGCGCAAGACCCGCCGCCCGGTCAGGTCCCGCAAGGATCGGCCGTAACCCTCACGCTGTCGGTGTCGGGGGAGGTTCCCGACACCGACGGCATGACTCCGGATGCGGCAAAGAGTCTGCTCGAGTCGTACGGCTACGCGGTCGGGAGCTGGCAATACACCACGGCCGTTGGCGCCGGCGGCAAAGTCGTCGGCACGCAGCCGAGCGTCGGCACGACGCTCGCACCGCCGGCCGGCGTGACCGTCATCGTGAACGGAACGCCGCCCCCGCAGTGACCGCTCAAACCTTACGCGTCCTCGGCATCGATCCCGCCCTGCGCACGACCGGGTACGGCGCGATCGAACGCTGCAACGGGAGCATACGGCTCATCGAAGCCGGCGTCGTGGTACCGCGCCAGGATGCTACGCTGGAGCAGCGCTTACGCGAGCTCCACGCCGGGATCTGCCAAGTGCTGGCGCAGACCCGGCCGCAACTCGTCGTCATCGAAGATCTCTACACGACCTACAAGAACCCGCGATCGGCGCTCTTGATGGGTCATGCTCGCGGCGTCCTCTGTTTGGCGAGCGCGCAGGCCGGCGTCGCCGTCCATACGCTCGGCCACGCGCGCGTCAAGCGCGCGTTGGTCGGTTCGGGAAGCGCGCGCAAAGAGCAGGTCGGCGCGATGGTCGCACGCATGCTGGGTTTGCGGATCGCGCCCAAGCCGCACGACGTCTCGGACGCGCTGGGACTCGCGCTTGCCTTTCTCAACGTCGTCGATCCCGCGCGTGTTCGCTAGAATCAGCGGATCGCTGGTTGAGCGCAGCGGCGAGTCGGTCCTCGTCGAAGCGGGCGGTTTGGGATACGAAGTCATCCTGCCTCCATGCATCGCCGAGAAGGTTCCGGTCGCTTCCGGCGAGAGCGTGACCCTGGAGATTTACGCGGTCGTCAACCTGGACGGCAAGAGCGGGCGATTTACGTATTACGGGTTCACCAACGCTATCGAGCGAGAGTTCTTCGAAGCCCTGCTCACCGTGGCGTCCATCGGCCCGCGCTCCGCGGCACGCGCCTTCAGCGCGCCGATGTCGACGATCGCCGGCGCCATCGATCGGGGAGATTACGCCTTCTTGAAGAGTCTGCCCGGCATCGGCCAGCAGAAGGCGCGCGACATCGTGGCAAAGCTGCAAGGGAAAGTTGCGAAGTTTCTGCTCATTCGCGATGCGCCGCCCGCGCCGCCCAAACCGATTCCGGACTTTGCGGACGAAGCGCTCGCCGTGCTCTTGCAGCTGGGCTACAAGCGCGGCGAAGGCGAGGCCATGATCCGGCGAACGCTCGACGCGGACCAGTCCATCGATCACGCCGAACGGCTGCTCGCGGAAATATACCGGCGCAAGGCGAAAGAACAGCCATGAGCGAGCCGGGAGCTCGCAAACGTCTGCTCGGCCCCGCGGACGTTTCGCTCGAAGCCGGCGGGGCATATGCCGACGAGCGTGTCGTCGATCCGCAAGATACGCTCGAAGACGAGATCTACGGCGCGAGTCTGCGTCCGCGCTCCTTCGAGGAGTACGTCGGACAAGAACGCGTCGTGGAAAATCTGCGCATCTCCATCGACGCGGCGAAGCAGCGCGGCGAGCCGCTCGAGCACGTCCTCTTTTACGGGCCGCCCGGTCTGGGAAAAACGACGCTCGCCGGACTGATCGCCCGCGAGCTCGCCGCGAACTTTCGTCCGACCAGCGGCCCGACGCTCGAGAAACCCAAGGACCTCGTCGGCATACTTACCTCGCTGGAGCGAGGCGACGTCTTCTTCGTCGACGAGATTCATCGGCTCAGCCGCGTCGTCGAAGAGTTTCTCTACCCGGCGATGGAGGATTTTCAAATCGACTTCGTGGTCGACCGCGGCGCCTACGCCAAGACGCTGAAGCTTCCGCTCCAGCGCTTTACTCTGGTCGGCGCCACGACGCGCGCCGGCATGCTGACGGCCCCGCTGCGCGAGCGCTTCGGAATCGTCCACCATCTCGACTACTATGCGGCTCCCGAGCTCGAGCAAATCATTCGCCGTTCCGCCGGCGTTTTGGGCGTTCCGATCGATGCCGATGCGGCCGCGATGATCGCAAGCCGAAGCCGCGGAACGCCGCGCGTTGCAAATCGGCTGCTGCGGCGCGTTCGAGATTTTGCCGAAGTGCGCGCGGACGGCCGGATCACGACGTCCGTAGCGCAGGAGGCGTTGCAGCGCGAAGGCGTCGATCAGCTCGGGCTCGACCGGCTCGACCGTGCATTCCTGCGCACGATCGTCGAACAGTACCGCGGCGGCCCGGCGGGCATCGCGGCTATCGCCGCCACGCTCACCGAAGACGCGGAAACGCTCGAGGACGTGGTCGAGCCCTACCTGCTCAAGGAAGGATTCGTAACGCGCAGCGCCAGCGGACGGCGCGCAACCGCGCTCGCCTACCGTCATCTCGGCGTCGCGGGCGCCGCGCCGGCGCAGGAACGGCTGCTCTAAAAGAGTTCGATGCGACGCCGGAACTTTTTGATTTTCGCAGGGGCAGCCGCGCTGGGCGCGCATCGAGCGCTCGCGCAGAGCGACGTGGATCCCGCGAGCTCCTCGTCGCGCCAAGCGCTGCGCGTGCTGCTGGGAAGCGGCGAGGCCGCGCCGGTATCGGCGCAGACCTTCACCTTCGACGGGCGCCTCTACCGCGGCGCATTCGAACGAACCGCCGACGGGCAGATCGTCAACGTCG
>JASHOM010000005.1 GCA_030041115.1 Vulcanimicrobiota bacterium
GAGTATCAGGATTTCAGCAAAGTACCCGAGAGCCGCGGCATCCCGGCATCGCTCTATCGGTTTGCTGCGGTGGGCCTGCTCATCATCTTCGCCATAGGTGCCTCGGTCTGCTTGCTCTCGGGCTACGGCCACCATTGGCCCTCCGATACGACGCTGCGCGTCCCGCTCGACAACTCGCAGCCTTAAGCAAGGTGCGATGACGGCGCATTACAAGTCGGCTCGTCTGCCGTGACGCGTTGCGATCCCGATCGCGAGTAGCGGGAGCTCGCCTTCAGGCAGTAATCCCGTCGGCTTGCCGTCGATCTTGTGGATGCCCGCGTAGAGCGAGAACTCCACGAGCGCCGGCAGCGTGACGTTCGGCAGCGGCTTGGTGCCGAGCCATTCCCATTCGTACGCGAGCGTTCGATCCGCGAAGAGCGCCGCTGCGTAGCCGCAGCCGTCGATGCGCGAACGAGCATCGGCCTCGCGATAGCGCACGTAACCGTCGAGAACGTAGATCGGGCGAAAGGTTTGGAGATATGCCGCAAACGGTGCGACGAGTACGGCAAAGAAATAACCGCCGAATGCGAGCGCGCCGACGGCGAAGATCCAGGCGATCTTGATCAGCGTTGCATCCGAGGCAACGTGCTGCGCGCGATAGACGATGCCCCACGTCAGCAACGACATGAAGAGCATCCCCAGCAGCGGCTCGACGGCAAGCGCGAAGCGTCCGGTCAAACCGCGCCAGACGATCTTGCGTTCGGCCGCCGTCCACGGCCGCCGCGCGAGCATCCGCCAGCGAGCATCGGAAACGTTGGCTCTCATGCGGTCACCGGTTCCAGAGTCGGGGCGGCGCGGTCGACGATCGCCCGCAGCGCGCTGCCGGCGGGTAACGTCCCCAGCGAGCGCGACGAGCCCGGCGCGATTCGACTCCGTATGAAAGCATCGGCTACGCTTGCCGGAGCGTGCTGCACGAGCAGCGCCGCTTGCCAGAGCAGCGCCATGCGCTCGCTCACTTCGCGGCCTCGCGCCTCGTCGAGCTCCCAGTCGCTCAGATCGCGCTCGAGACGTCGTGCTTCATCGTGGATGCGCCGCTCGGCACGCGCCGCTGCGAGCTCGCCGCGCCAGGCCTCGAACGACTCGGGCTGCTTCCGGAGAATCCGCAGAACGTCCAACGCGTTGACGTTACCCGAACCTTCCCAGATCGAGTTCAACGGCGCTTCGCGATAGAGACGCGGCATGATGGATTCCTCGACGTAGCCGTTCCCGCCCAGGCACTCCAGCGCCTCGCCGACCGCCACCGGCGCTCGCTTGCAGACGTAGAACTTCGCAAGCGCCGTCCCGATGCGCTTGAGCGGGTTTGCGCCGGCATCGCGGACTGCGTCGTCGATCGCCCGGGCCGCGCGCAGGCAGAGAGCCATGGCGGCTTCGGACTCGAGCGCGAGATCGGCTAACACGTTCTGCATGAGCGGGTGCTCGATCAAGAACGCGCCGAAGGCGCGACGATGCGTCGCATGCGCAATCGCAGCGACGAGCGCCGCGCGCACGAGTGCCGCCGAGCCGACGGCGCAATCCATTCGCGTGTAGTTGACCATTTCGACGATTCGCGCGAGACCCTCGCCTTCGTCGCCGATCAGCCAGCCGCGCGTCCGATCGAACTCGACTTCGGCGGAAGCGTTGCTGCGATTGCCGAGCTTGTTCTTCAAACGAACGATCGCGAACCGGTTGCGCGTTCCGTCGGCGAGCACGCGCGGCACCAAGAAGGACGAAAGACCGCGACCGGCCTGCGCGAGCACGATGAATGCGTCGCTCATCGGCGCGCTGCAAAACCACTTGTGCCCGGTCAAGAGATACTCGCGCGCGGGTCCCGCCGCGCCCGCCGGCACGGCGCGCGTTCGATTGGAACGAACGTCCGATCCGCCTTGCTTTTCCGTCATGGCCATGCCGCAGAGCGCGGCGGTCTTCTCGGCGATCGGCACAAGGCGAGGCTCGTAGCCGTCGGCGGTGAGCGGGCCGAGCCAAACCGCACCCAGCTCCGGCTGCATGCGCAGCACGGGCACGGCGGCGTACGTCATCGAGAGCGGACAGCCATGGCCCGATTCGACTTGCCCCCAGACGTAAAACTTTGCCGCCCGTCGCACGTGCGGAGATGCTCCGGCGTCGCGCCACGGTGCGCCGGTGAGTCCCGCGCGCGTTGCGAGGTCGAGCAAGCGATGCCAAGCCGGATGGAATTGCACTTCGTCGATCCGATTGCCGACGCGATCGTGAGTGCGAAGCTCAGGCGGGTGTTCGTTGGCCGCGAATCCCAACGCGATCGCTTCGGCACTACCCGCCAGCTCGCCGAGCGAGATCAGTTCGCGCGCCGCAGCGGTGGACGCTTCGCGCGCGAGCGCTTCGACGAGCGCGTGGTCCGACTCGAAGACGTTGTAATTTTCGACGCTCGGTGACTGATTTTCCACCGAATGGGTCGCCATGCCGATCGATTCGCTCTACGTCGCTCCGGCTGCTGCCTTTTCGATCGGCCGGCGGCGTTCGTCGCGCTGCGATTTGAGCGTGGCGGCCAGCAGCATCGCCGCGAAAGCGACGGCGCAAAAGGCAAGATAGGCGTCGCGGTAGCCGCCGATCTCGCTTTTCGCAAGGCCGAAGAGCGCACCGGCAAGCGAGCTGCCGACGATTTGCCCCACGATCAACGCTTGGCTCAAGAGTCCCACCGCGGTGGCCCGAGCGCTTTCGGGCGTCTCGCTGGTCACGATGTAACGCGTCGGCGCGCCGAGCAGGGCCCCGAATCCGGCGCCGGCCACGACCATCGCCAGCAACGCGAGCGGCAACGATTGGAAGCCGAGGGCAAAGAGGGCGAGGCCGACTTCGGTGAGCATCGCGCCGACCAGCAGAACGTCGCGGCTGCCGGCCCGGTCGAGCGCGCGTCCCGCGGCCGGAATCACGGCGACGAACGTGAGCGCGCCGAGCGCCGCGACGAAGCCGGCCGCCGCATACGACAGGCCTTGCGCGCCGACGAGCACCGTCGGAATGAAGAAGAGCGATCCCTCGAGCATGCCGATGAGAATCTCGAGCGCGTAGGTTTTCCGTAGTTGCGGCGAGCGCAGCAGCTCGAGCGGAACGATCGGTGCGCTTGCTTCCGTCTCCCAAACTCCGAAGCAGGCGAGAATGAAGGCGCCGATGATGCCGATGATCGGCCGTGCCGCGATCAGTCCGTCGGTCAGCGCAACCAAACCAACGCAGAGCAGCGTCAAGCCGCCGGCATCGAAGGACCTCGCGCGACGCGGCGCTGCGGCGGGAACGTCGGCGAGCGCGAGCGCGAAGACGATCGCAGCCAGGGGAAGATTCGCGCCGAAGATCCAGCGCCACGAGACGAAGTGCGTGATGAGGCCGCCGAGCCCCGGTCCGATCACCGCGGCAAGACCCCACGTAGCCGCGACGATTCCCAGCGCCGCACCGCGCCGCGCCGCGGGGACGACGTCGCCGATGGTTGCGGTCGCCACCGGGAAGATACCGCCGGCGCCGAGCGCTTGAACGCCGCGCGCCGCTAAGAAAACCGCGTACGAGGGCGCGGTGATGGCCACTATGCTTCCTATTGCGAAGAGTGCGATGCAGGCGAGGTAGATCGGACGGCGTCCGTAGCGGTCGGCAAGCGTGCTCGACAATGCGATCGAGAGCACGGTAACGAGCAGGTAGAGCGTGAACACCCACGCGAGGTCGCTCACTTGTACGGCGAAGTCGCGGCCCAGCGCGGGCAGCGCGGGCGACAGCACGCTCAGATCGAGCGCCCCGGCAAAAACGCCGAGCGAGAGCGTCCAGAGAAGACGATTCACGAAACGATTCGGTCGATGACCATCACCGCGCACATGAGCGCGAGGTAGAGCAGCGAGTACCGGAAGAGCTTGCGGGCCCGTAGCGTGGTCGCCCGCTCGCGCCACGTACGCAGGGCGTCGATGACGAAGATGCCGCCGAGGACGGCGGCGGCGGCGAAGTAGAACGCACCCATGACGTGTAGCGGATAGAGCGCGAGGGACGCGGCAACGAGAAGAATGCTGTAGTAAACGATTTCGCGCTTCGTTCGTTCGGTGCCGCAAACGTTGGGAAGCATCGGAATCTTTGCTTTGCCGTACTCCGTTTCGGTCGTCAGCGCGAGCGACCAGAAATGCGGCGGAGTCCAGAGAAAGATCAGCGCGAAGAGCCCCAGCGCCGGTCCGCCGATCGTATGCGTGACGGCGGCCCAGCCGACCAGCGGCGGCACCGAGCCGGCCGCGCCGCCGACGACGATGTTGAGCGGCGTGATGCGTTTGAGCCACATCGTGTAGATCACGACGTAGTAGAGATTTCCGGCCAGCGAGAGCCAGGCGGCGAGCGGATTGACCAGCGCGTAGAAGATCGCGAATGAAATCGCTCCCGCGGTGATCGCGTAGATCACGGCCGCGCGTCGCGACACGCGGCCTTGCGGGATCGGCCGCGCCTGCGTGCGCTTCATCACGCGGTCGATGTCGGCGTCCCAAACGCAGTTGAGCGCGCCCGCCGAAGCGGCCGCGAGCGCACCGGCCAGAAGCGTCCAAATGAGCAACGGAAGTGCGGGAAGGCCCCGCGCGGCCATGACCATCGAGGCGGCCGTCGTGACGAGCAGCAGCACGATGATGCGGGGCTTCGAAAGCTCGTAGTAATCGCGCAGCCGTGCGAGTGGAGTCATCGCGGTGTGCTCCCGGCGCGCGCGAGCGCGTGCGCGTCCGGCACGGCGTCGAGCGCGGCAAAGGCCGCGGCGACGAAGAAGGCCAGGAAAAGGAGTGCCGCATTGACCGCGTGCGCTTCGCGAAGATTTGTCGGCAAGCGCAACGCGACGTTGAGCAAGCCGAGCAGCACCTGCAGCGCGACGAGCGCGACGCCGAGCGAGACGGCCAGGCGCACGCGAAGCGTTGCGGCATAAACCCATGCCAGTGCGAACGTTGCGGCGGCGGAGATCAGCGTGAGCGCGGCCGCGACGCGATGCAGCATCTGCACGTATTGGCCGGGCGTGTAGACGACGACGTTCCCCGCGCATCCCGGAATCGAGAGGCAGGCGAGTCCGGCGCCGCTCGAGCTGACGTACGCGCCGATGCACATCGTCCCAAACGCGATCGCGGCGGTCGCGGCGAGCGCCGCCGGGAGCAGGTAGGAACCCGGCGAACGCGGCGCTGCCGGCGCGGCATCCGCGGCGCCGGCGAAGACCGCCATCGCGCACAGCGAGGCGATGAGCGCCATTGCGGCGGCCCAATGCAGGACGACCGAGAGCGGCGTGTTGGCAAGGCGCACGGTCTGCGCTCCGAGGAAGACTTGGACGAGGAAGAGCCCGGCGATCGCTCCGGCCGTCGGCCCCACGAAGGGCGAGCGGCGCCGGCGGCGCCACGCGACCACGATCAGAGCAACGACGAGCGGCGCGACGGCTGACGCAAGCAAGCGATGCAGCAACTCCCAGATCGTCCCCCCCGCCAGCGACGGAAGGACCCGGCCGCGGCAGAGCGGCCAGTCGGGACAGGTCAGGCCGGCGCCGTTGATCCGCGTCCAGCTTCCAAGCATGAGCGTCATCAGGGCAACGGCGTCGGCAGCCAGCGCCAAGCGCAGCAGAAGCTTCATGTGCGTCTTGAGCCTATCGTTACCCCGGACGCCCGGCAACTACATTTTGGGGAGGAAGAAATTTGATGCGGCGGGGAGGCCGCCGGTAGGCACGGGCGAAGCGGACGGCCGTGAAGCGCTGGTCGGCCCTGGCAGGTGTAGTCCTGGGGCTCGTCTTGCTGGCCGGATGTCGCGAGATACGCGTGCGGACGCTCGCGGTGGGCACGACCACCGTTTTGGGAGCGAATCAAATCCTTGTCGTGCGCAATGCGGAGGACCTCGGCAAGCTCGGGATTCATGCGCCGATACATTACAGGAATGAGTTTGGCGTGGTTTTGTTGATGGGACCCCACGATCGCACCGGCTACAAGCAGATCGTCGAGTCGATTCGCGCGAATTTGGATCGCGTGCGCGTCGTTGCGTTCGAACAAGCGCCCGCCGACGGCGGCGAGCCTTCCGAGCAGTATCGCAGCTACACCCTGTGGATCGTCCCCAACAGCGTCTACCGGCGTGGCGTTCGGGTGGAAGTCGTAACGCCGAGCAACGAACCGATTGCGACGACTTACCTACCCTAGACCGGAGGCTGTCGAACGAATCGAGCAGCTCGACGTGCGCGTCGAACGGCTCGGTGCGGTGATCAAGCCCGACGGCGATCCGACCGAAGCCGGCGGGATCTTGAACCCGGGCGCGGCACGTGCGCCGGGCGGCGAGCTGCTCCTCTATCCGCGCTGCGTGGCCGAAGGAAACATTTCCCGCGTCGGCACGATGCGCGTCGTTCCGAACGGGAAGAACTTTGCGGTCGAGCGGATCGGTTTTGCGCTCGAACCGGCAGCCGCGTACGAGCTGCGCTCGCATCCCGGCTACGGTTGCGAAGATGCGCGAGTGACCTACGTGCCGGTGCTTGGCGCATACGTCATGACTTACACCGCATTCGGTCCCGACGGCCCGCGCATTGCGGTTGCGATCTCGCAGGACGCGTATGACTGGGAGCGCCTCGGCTTGGTGCAGTTCGCGGGAAGCGCCAACGTCGTGGGCGACGACAAAGACGCGGCGTTCTTTCCCGAGCCGGTCTACTCACCGAAAGGCCGCCGAAGCCTGGCCTTCTATCATCGCCCGATGCTCCATCTGTCGAGCGTCGACGGCCGCGCCGCAATTCCGATGATTCAGCGCATGCCCTTCGAGGATCGCGAGTCGATTCGCATTGCCTACGTTCCGCTCAGCGCGGTGCTGAAGGATCGG
>JASHOM010000055.1 GCA_030041115.1 Vulcanimicrobiota bacterium
CCCGCGGCTCCTTGCAGCGAGACGGGCGGATACTCCATCCAGCCGGCCGTCGGCGCGCCCATCAAAAACGACGAGAAGAGCATCAAACCGGAGACCGGAAAAATCCAGAAGCTGAGCATGTTCAGCCAGGGGAATGCGACGTCGCGCGCACCGATCTGCACCGGGAAGACCAGATTGCCGAATCCGCCGGTCAGCAACGGGATGACGACCAGCCAGACCATCGCGCTTCCATGCACGCTGTAGATTTCGTTGTACGTGTCGGGCGCAACGAAGCCGCCGGCGGGATTGAGCAGCTGCGTGCGGATTGCCTCGGCCAGCAAGCCTGAGAGCATGAAAAAGACGAAGCCGGTGATGATGTACTGGATGCCGATGATTTTGTGATCGAGCGAAAAAACGTAACGCCGGACGAAGCCCTGCGGCTCGGGATGAATGTGATCGGCGATTCCGCCGGCGTGTACTGCTGCTATTGCCATTGTTCTTTCGTTATCTCACTTCAAGGTGTCGAGAAAAGCGACGAGGTTTGCGATGTCTTGCCCGGAGAGGCCGTTCGCGTTGGCATTGGGCATCGTGCCGATGCTGCCGGTGTACCCGTGTTGCAGGATCGCCGCCACGTTCTGCGGCGTGGCGGGATCGCCGTTCACGAGATTTGGATGAGCCGGGTCGTGCAGCACGCCGGCCAGCCCCGGGCCGACGAGCATTTGACTGAACGGCGCGACCTTGTGACAGGCGGTGCACTTCTGATCGAAAAGCGTCTTTCCGGCGGCCGCGCTTGCGCCCTGGAGATTGATCGCACCGCCGGCGGCCGGCAGCGTGTTGCTCACGTGCGCGTTCTTCTGCTGCCAATACTTGTACCACTTGTCGAACGCGGTTTTGGACTCGATCACCAGCACTTGCTTGTCCATCTCGCTGTGCAGCACACCGCAAAACTGCGTGCAGACGATCGGGTAGCGGCCGGCGAGACGCGGCGTGAACCTGATCGTCGTCACTAGCCCGGGAACGGTGTCGTTTTTCAGCCGCATCGCCGGCACCCAAAAGCCGTGGAGGACGTCGGCCGAGGTGAGATTCAACGTCACCGGGACCCCGAGCGGAAGATGCATCTCGTCGGTCACTTCGCCGTTGATCTGGGGGTAGCGGAACGAGAAGTAGAACTGATGCCCGATCGCTTCTACGACCAGTCCGTTCTCGGGCTCGAGCATGATCTCGTACCAGATGCGAACGCTGACGACCGAAAGCAGCACGACGAACAGCGCCGGAACGATCGTCCACCAGAACTCGAGCTTGTGGTTGTCGTGGATCTGCACGCCGATCGCGTCGGGCGGATCGCCCGGCTTGACCCGAAATGCGATCGCGAAATAGAGCAAATATCCCGCAATGAAAATCCACAGCGCGCTGCCGGTGGCCGCCATGAACCGGAAGAGGTGGTCGACTTGCCGGGCCGTGACGACCGCCGCGGGCAAGTAGGTTTCGAGCGGGAAGGTCGCCCAAAAGACGATCGCGATGACCGAAAGGACGGCGAGTACCGCCGTGACGATCCAAAAGCCGCGGTCCAATCCAGCCGGTTCCGCCCTATTCTCCACCAAAAGAACGCTCTCTCCCCACACTCACTATACGGATCGTGCGCGAGGCGCGCACCGACTAAACGGGCTCTTAAGAGACTTTATCCGCAGCCCCTGCAAACGTGCGCACGAGCCAGTCGATGTTGGTGATCGCGGTGCCGACGACGACGGCGTCGGCCCCGGCCTCGAGCGCCGCGCGCACCTGCGCGGGCGCGCGCACCCCGCCTTCGCAGACGGTGAAGCGCTGCAGGCGCGCGAGTTCGCGCACCAAGTCGAAGGCGGGCAGCGTTCGACCGGTCGTCTCCGCGGTATAGCCGCAGAGCGTCGTCGCGAGGAGGTCTGCACCCGCGCCGGCCGCGGCGGCGGCATCGTCGGCGGTGGCGCAATCGGCGAGCGCGAGCCGGCCGCCGCCATGGATGGCCGCGATGAGCTCACCGAGTGCGGCGCCGGGCCGCGGTCGTGCAGTCGCGTCGAGCGCGACGATCTCGGCGCCCGCCGCCACGACCGCGCGAACCTCGTCGAGCGTCGGCGTGATGTACGGCTCGAACCCAGGATACTCGCGCTTGATCAAACCGACGACGGGCAGGTCGACCCGCGCGCGAACGGCGCGTAAATGCTCGCCGCCCTCGACTCGGACCGCCGCCGCGCCGCTCTCTTGCGCGGCGCGCGCCATTGCCGCAATGACGTGCGGATCGTCCATCGCCGATCCCCGCCAAGCTTGAACCGAAACGATCAACCTGCCGCGCAGCGCGTCGAGCAGGCTCATGCTCCCAGCTCCGTTACGTTCAACCCGAGCTCGCGATACGCGAGCAGTAACGCGCCGCACGCCGGGTCGTAGCGCGCTTCGACGATCTCGGCCGAGGCAATCCCGTCGCAAATCGCGGCGCTCACGCGCCGGCGAAAGCCGGCATCACCGAAAACGCCCCCGGCGAGGGCGACGCGCCCCGGTGCGCCGGCCACGACCGCCGCTCGAACGAGCACGGCGAGCCGATCGGCTGCACGATTCACGGCCGCGCGAAAGGAGTCGAAGCTCAGCACCGTCGGCGCGAAAGCGGCAAGCCGGTCGCGCGAGATCTCTCCTTTATAAAATGCGTGCACCAGCCGGCGGAGCGAGGCGACGCCGAAGAACGTGCAAGCCGCTTGCCTCTCGGCGGCGAGCGCGGAATCGGATTCGTCTTGCGCTCGCATGAGCGTCGCCAGCGCATCGACGACAATGCGCAGCGCGCTTCCCTCGTCGCCGAAGAGAAACCCCCACCCGCCGAGCGTACAGGACCAGCCCGCGTCGTTGCGGCCGTACACGACCGAGCCCGTTCCAGCAATCACAATCACGCCCGACCGCCCCGCGAGCGCACCGGCGTGCGCGATCGGTGCGTCGTGCAGCAACGTCACGCACGAAGACGGCAGCTCCGGCGCGCGGCCGTAGACACGGCCGTCGTAGCCGCTTATGCCGGCGACGATGGCGGCACAGCGGCTTTCGCCGGCTAGCTGCGCGTCGAGGAGCGCGGCTTGGAGTGCGCCGCTCAATGCGTCCTTCAGCCGGGTCGAATCGTTGCTCGCGCCGATCTCGTCGGCCGGTCCTGCGACGCCGCGCCCGAGGATCCGTCCTTGCTCGTCGCCGATAACGGCGACGGTCGAACTTTGTCCGCCGTCAATCCCCGCGACGAGCATCTTCACGCCGAGCCCTCGAGCAGGTTGCGCGCGAGCTCCTCGGCCGCCGATTCGCGCGCGCGACGCTCCGGCAAGACGGCGATTTCCCCGATGTGCTCCCGATG
>JASHOM010000056.1 GCA_030041115.1 Vulcanimicrobiota bacterium
CGGAAGAACAGCGGAGCTCCCGCGTTGCTTGCCGAGATCTGCACTCTCACCGTGGCGGGGCCGCTCTGCGCCGAAGGCGGCATCGTATTCGTGCAAGTCCACGTCCCGAGGTAGTAGTCCCACCCGTGAGGACCGATGCCGTAGGCCGCTGCCGACATTGGCGATTGCGCCGCTGCGATGCACGGCGCCGCCAACAGCGCGGCGAATGCGCCCGAGAAAAGAAGCTTCTTCATCAACGTAACCTCCTAGGAAGCAAGGGAATGATCGCCTGGATACGGCGGCGCCGCGTAAGTTCCTTGCGGCATCCTGCGACCGGCGAATCCGCTCGACGCAGGACGCAAACTCACTCGAGATGCGCGGTATCGTTCACGCGTTCCACCCTCCAGCCGTCACCGCGAATCGTCACCTCGTTGATGCAGCAGGGTCCTTGCGCCAATCGCCAGTACGAGCTCAGCGGCGCACCCAAGAGTTGCAGCAGGAGCACGCGGATGACCGTGTCGTGCGAAACGTAGAGAATGCGCTCTTCGCGCTGAAAGGATTTCGCGAACCGCAGCGCGTCGGCGGCTCGCACGGCAACGTCTTGAAGCGATTCTCCGTTCGGGAAACGGACGGCATGAGGCGCCGAATACCAAAGCTCGAGCATCTTGGGCGACTCGCGTTGCGCTTCTTCGACGGTTTTCCACTGCCAGTCTCCGTAGTCGATATCCTCCAGCCAATCGACTATCTTCGGTTCGGTTCCGCAGAGATCGGACACGGCTTGCGCCGTCATCTTACAGCGAACCAAGGGGCTCGTAAAAATCTTGACCGGAGGCGAATCGGCGAGCGCTCGCGCGAGTTTACCGGCTTGACGGTCCCCAAGCAACGTTAGCGGAACGTCTTGGTGTCCGCGAAACCGCTCCGGGCTGATTCCCTCTACGTCGCCGTGGCGCGCGATGAGTAGCGTTGTAGGCATGAAAGTCCGCCTCCGTTATTTCGATGTCGCCAGCATGGCACGCCGGGCGGTAACCGGCAAGAGACCGCAGTCGCAGCTCCGCGCGCCCGGACTGCCGGCGACTTTTGTCGCCCATATGAGATCGAGGGTCGTCTCGAGACGAGGCCCGCGATCTACTCGCACGGCCGTCCGCACGTGCTGAAAAAATCTCATCGTATCGAGAAGGGCTGGCTCGAGCTCGAAGTGGTAGTTTCCGGGCCGGCGATGGGGCTCGCCGTAGACGTGTCGCGATTGCGACTGATGGCTCCTGCTCTTTTTAGAACAGGAGTTACGCATCAATAGGTACGGCCGAGAATCCGTCGTTCCCAACGACGAGCTCGCTTTCGAGCGCAGGCGCTTTTTTCGTGTGGAGCCCTCCGGCGATCGAGTAAGGGACCTACGGTAGCGCACTCCTTCTCTTTTTGCGAGGACAGGTAACCTTTGTGAAAATGCTAGTAAATCGCCGCGCCTGGATCGGCGGCGCGGTTGCAACGGGTACGGTCTTGCTGACGACGGCTTCGGAAGCGTTCGCGGCCGGCGAGGTTCTCAACGTCGCCCACGCCGACGACATGGGACCGGTCATCGACGGCCCGATCAAGAACGCGGTCGCCGCAAAGCTCGGCTTCACGATTCAGGGCCCGGCCGAGTCGAGCAGTTTGCTTGCCCAGCTCATCGCTTCCGGCAGCATGAAACCCGATGTTTTCATTTGCATCACGCCTTCGCCGATGCGCACCGTCATGAAAGCGGGCATGATCTCCGAGGCCATTCCCATCGCCCGGACCTCGATGGTCGTCGCCTACAACCCACATGGGCCGTTTGGCGATAAGCTTGCCGCATCAGGAAAACCCGGGGCCATGCCCTGGTGGCAACTTTTGGAAAGCAACGGCTTTCGGTTCGGACGCACCGATCCCATTACGGACCCCGAAGGGCGCAACATCATCTTCGTCATGCAGCTTGCCGAACGCTACTATCACCAGCCCGGGCTCGCTCGACGCATCCTCGGTCCCGATCTCAATCCGAAACAGATCTTCGATGGAACCGTCTTACAGCCGCGCCTGCAGAGCGGCGAGCTCGATGCCGCGTCGGGATACCGTCCGGAGCCTTCCTCCGTCGGACTCCCCTACGTGAAGCTGCCCGAACAGATCAATCTCAGCAACGATGCACTGATGCCGGAGTACGCGCACGCGTCCCTGACGGTCAAAGGGCATACGTACCGCCCGGAGCCGTTGATTTACTACGCGGCGGTGCTCAAAGGCGCACGCTATCCCGCCCAGGCAAAACGATTCGTTAGCTGGTTGACGCAATCGGACGCCCAGAAGATCTTCAAGGACGGGTACTACGACCCGATCGGGCAATCCACGCCGCTGCGCGCGTGAAATTTGGGCGGCTCGCTGCACTTGCATTTGCAGTAGCTCTGCTGTACCCGCTCGTCGGGGTCTTCGCGCCCATCGGCCCTTGGCGTTGGGACCGCGACGTGATGGAACCCACGCTCGCATCGGTGCGCGTCTCCTTGGGGCTCACCGTCATCGCGATGGCGATCGTGGTCGCGATCGGGACGCCGATCGCGTACTACGTCGCCCGCGCTTCGGTCAAAGAGCGCGTCGCGTGGCAGGCGATCGTCCTTCTTTCGGTTCTCCTGCCGTCGTTGGCACTGGGGCTGCTGCTCGTGCTGGCTTTTGGCCGCCTGATGCCCGTAGGTCAGTGGCTCGCTCGCATCGGCGTCGATACCTCGAATAGTCCCACGTCGCTCGTCGGGAGCGAAGTATACGTGAGCATCGGATACTATGTGCTCGGAGCGATCGCTGCGTTCGACGCCGTACCGCGAACGCTGGAACGACATGCCGCACTGCTGGGAGAGGGCGCCTTCGGCGTCTTCAAGCGCGTGACGCTCCCTCTCGCCGGCACCGGATTGGCGGCTGCGCTCAGCCTTGCGTGGGTGCGGGCACTCGGAGAGTTCGGCGCCGTGCTGGTGACCTCGTACTACCCCGCGGGAATGCCGGTCCAGCTCTGGGTCAACCTTCAAACCTACGGGCTTGCGGGCGTCATGCCGCTGCTGATCGTGTTCATGCTCACGGCACTGCCGCTTCCATGGCTCGTTCACGTTTTTGCTCAGCGGCGTCAACACCATGCTTAGCGCGCACGTGGTTAAGGAGCGCCGTGGAATTACGGTCGACGTGCGCATCGAAGTCGAGCGCGGCGAGTCGGTGGCGCTCATCGGTCCATCCGGTGCGGGAAAGAGCACCTTGCTCAACTGCATCGCCGGCTTCGAACGTCCGGATCGCGGCTACGTCATCGTCGACGGTCAGACGTACTTCGCGCCGTACCTGCCGCTGCCGCGCAGAAACATCGGTTATCTTGCGCAGAGCGCCGATCTGTTTCCGCATATGTCGGTCGCCGGGAACGTCACGTTCGGACTGAAATCGAGCAAGAACGGAAGCGCATGGGTCCGGGAGCTGCGGGAACGTTTAGACCTCGACGGAATTTGGAACGCCCCGGCGTTCAGAATCTCCGGCGGCCAGGCGCGCCGGGTCTCGCTCGCGCGAATGCTCGCTCGCAGACCGAATCTGATTCTCTTAGACGAGCCGTTCGCAGCGGCCGACCGCGACATCGTGCGTACGCTGATCGCGATGCTGGCATACTGGCAGCGTACGATCGGCTTCTCGCTCCTGATCGTCGACCACGGACTCGACGTGTTGAAGCGAGTCTCGCAGCGGGCGATCGCGATCGACCGAGGTCGCGTCATGCAATCCGGGACATGGGAGGAACTGCGCGAGAATCCGGCGACGGAGACTCTTGCGAGCCTGCTCTCGCCCCTGTAGCCGCGCGGCAGGTTCCCGTGATCGGAGAAAATCATGAATGTTCGCAGACTCGTCCTGGACGTGGACAAGGCGCTCGCCCGACCCTCTATCCTCGAAATCGCCAAGGCCATCGAGAATTCACCCAACGTGGAAGGCGTGAACATCACGGTAACGGAGATCGACGTCGAGACCGTCGGTATGAACGTCACCATCGAAGGCGTCGAGCTGGATTACGACGCCCTCGTCCGCGCGATCGAATCGACCGGTGCCGTCGTCCACAGCATCGACCAGTTGATCGCCGGGCACCGCCTGGTCGAAGGGGTTAAGCGCAGCCGTTGATCCTGCCGTTGGTGCTCGGACTCATCGACGGCATTCTCACGGCGCTTGCCCTAGCGGCGGCGCGGCTAACGAACGCCGGAGAGGGATTGACGATTGGGCTGGGACTTCGCATTGCCTCGGTGGCCCTAGTTTCCGGCGCGCTTGCCTTCTTCGTCGCGCGTTATGCCGAGCTCCGCGGCGAACTTCGCAATGCAGAGCGCCAACTCAATCTGGCCGCCCGCGGTCGTTTCGTAACGGGAAAGCTGGGCACCGCCATCCTGCGCGAGAGCTTGGCTTCGGCTGCCGTGTCGAGCGCTGCGGCATTCTGCGGCGCGTTGGTTCCGTTGTTACCGGCTGGGCTCTTTCCTCATGAGCGATGGCTGGCGCTTGCGGTAGGTACGACGACGCTCGCCGCTTTAGGCGCCGGGTTGGGATATGCCCTTAACGGAAATCCCTGGCGTTGGGCCCTAGCGCTGGCGGCGGCCGCGGTGATCGTGACCATCATCGGAGCGTTTCTCAAGGTCGTCGCGTAGGGGACCCGCCGCTAACCTGGGAGCGCCGATCCGGTCAACGACCAACCTTTCAGCTTTTTCGCCGCAACACCAACGCTCGGGGCGGCATAAACGTTTTCCGGAGCATCGGCTTTTACGTACCGTTGCAAGCAAGAAATGTGCGGCTCATGCGACGCATCCAGCGCGTAGCCCTTCGGAAATTGCTTCAGTAGGCGCGCATTCGCGGCCCGCGCATGCTCTAACATCGTAGCGTCGGGCTCGAGCAGAATATCGATCGCCGTAACGTCACTCATGGGACGTCGTCCGATCCCCCGTCAGCTTCGGCAGGACCACTCTGATCGCGCTGGAAGGCCCTCGCTTCCTCGTCGGATGGAAGGCGGCCACAGGATGTCGGATGGAACGCACGACAACATCACGCGGCGCAAATTTACGAAAAGCGTCGGAATGGCCTCCGTTGCCGCCGCGCTGCCGGGCCTCGCCGTAGGCCGGAGCACCCCGTCCCGGAGTGGGCCGCTCGTTCTTCCATGCAGCATCGGCGTCCGGCTACGTGATAAACTTTCCGCCCGCCGATGCCTTTCCGGTCCACAATACCGCAGAGACGATCTTCGAGCGGCTCGAAGCAAAGGGTCTCACTTGGCGCGTTTATTGCGACGCGCCAAGCCCCGCGTCGATGACCGGCATCATTCACGCCTCCCGGCTGCACGGCCGTTTTGCTACGAACTTTTTCACGGTCGCAGATTTCCTCGCAGATGCGCGCGACGGCCGCCTCCCCGGGTTAGCGGCAGCCGGAGTACCGGGCCTCATGCAGCTCTTGGCTGCGACCCAATGCGGAATGTCGACCGACGAGTTCGCCCAAACCGCTCAAAACTGGATCGAGACGGCTCGCCACCCCAAATTCGGACGGCTCTACACGCAATGCGTCTATCAACCGATGCTGGAGCTGCTCGAATACTTGAGGGCGCGCGACTTCGAGATCTACATCGTCACCGGTGGCGGCATGGAGTTCGTGCGTCCGTGGGCGGAACGCGTCTACGGGGTGCCGCTGCGACGGGTCGTCGGCAGCTCGCTGAAGACGAAGTTCGAAATGCGCGACGACCGGCCGGTTCTCATCCGCACCTCCGAGATCAACCTCGTCAACGACGGTGACGGCAAGCCGGTCGGCATCCACGAGTTCATCGGACAGCAGCCGATCGCGGCCTTTGGAAACTCCGACGGCGACCTCGAGATGCTGCAATGGACCGCGTCAGGCAGCGGCGCTCGGCTGATTCTTCTCGTGCATCACACCGACGCCGAGCGCGAGTACGCGTACGACGCTCATTCGCCGTTCGGCGCGCTCAGCAAGGCGCTCGACGAAGCGAAGGCCCGGGGCTGGCAGGTCGCGGACATGAAACGCGACTGGAACACGATCTTTCCGCCCGTAACACGATAGTCGACACCTCCCGGCCACCCGCCATCGGCGAAAATGCGTTGGAACGTTCACGGCTCGAATTCCGCGTCTTCAGCTATCCGCCGTGAGTAACTCCGCCGTTTGGCTGACTCTGTTCTTCCTCGGTTGTTACCATGGCATCAACCCGGGCATGGGTTGGCTCTTTGCCGTCGGATTAGCCTTCCAAGATCGAACCTGGACCGCTGCCGTACGCGCGATGGTGCCGCTGACGCTGGGACATCTCCTGTCCGTCGCAGCGATCGTGCTGGTCGCCTCGCTCGTTGCTTTCCAACTGCCCCATCGCGGGGTGCATTTCGCAGCCGCGGCCATCCTGATCGCTTTTGGCATCTACCGGCTCGTTCGTGCGCGGCACGTTCGCTGGGTCGGCATGCGCGTCGGCTTCGGGGGCCTGACGCTGTGGGGATTTCTGATGTCCGGCGCGCACGGGGCGGGCCTGATGCTGCTGCCGTTCGTGGTGGGCGGCTCGAAGGCGCCGAGCACGCCGGCGATGCCGATGACGATGCCGGGCCTCGAAACCGTGCACGGAGCCGTTTCAGCCGGCGTGCTGATGATCAGCGTGCATACGCTCGGTTACGTGCTTTCGGCGACGGCCGTGGCCCTACTGGTCTATGCGAAGATCGGGGTTCGCTTTCTGCGGACCGGCTGGGTCAACGTGGACCTCGTTTGGGCGCTGGCGCTCGTGCTGACCGGACTGATCGCCTTCATGACCTAAACTCAAAAAGGAACCTAAGTCACCAATTCACAATAAGAGGCCCTCATGCAGCTTCTCAAGCCGGATCCGACCTTCTACGCATCCCCCCGCGACGCGATCAAAGCACCGCCGGAAACGCTGGCCTACGTCGCGCTTCTCAGCGCGCGGGGAAACGGCGCGCCGGATCGGCTAACGGTCGTCGACACCGATTCCACGTCGCATCGGTACGGAAGGGAGATCGGCGGCGTCGCCCTCCCCAATACCGGCGATGAGCTGCACCATTTCGGTTGGAACGCCTGCAGCGCCGCACTCTGCCCGTTTGCGCCGCACCCGCACGTCGAGCGGCGCTATCTTATCGTGCCCGGACTGCGCTCGTCGCGCATCCACGTCATCGATACCAAGCCCGATCCGGCACGGCCGCGCATCGTGCGCGTGATCGAACCCGAAGAGATCATCAAACGCACCGGTTACTCGCGGCCCCACACCGTTCATTGCGGCCCGGATGCCATCTACGTCAGCGCGCTGGGGAACGCCGCAGGCGACGGTCCGGGCGGTATTTTCATGTTGGACTGCGACACGTTCGACATCATAGGTCCTTGGGAAAAAGAGCGCGGGCCGCAATTTCTCGCTTACGATTTCTGGTGGCACCTGACGCACGACGTGATGGTCACGAGCGAATGGGGTACGCCGAAGATGATCGAGAGCGGCCTCGACCCCGAGCTGCTGCTCGCGGGCAAGTACGGCCATCACCTACATTTCTGGGATCTCAAGAACCGCAGGCACGCGCAGAGCGTCGACTTGGGCGCCGAGCAGCAGATGGTGCTCGAGTTACGTCCCTCGCACGATCCGCACAACGAGTGGGGCTTTGCGGGCGTCGTCGTGTCGCTCAAGGACCTGTCGAGCTCGATCTGGCTTTGGCACCGTCAAAACGCGCAATGGACGGCAACGAAGGTAATCGAGATTCCGGCAGAACCCGCGGATCCGCAGCAGCTTCCGGATCTGCTCAAGGGATTCGCCGCAGTGCCGCCGTTGCTGAGCGATATCGACCTGTCGGTCGACGACCGCTATCTCTACGCGTCGTGCTGGGGTACCGGCGAGATGCGCCAATACGACGTCAGCGATCCGTTCAATCCCAAGCATGTCGGCTCGGTGCGCATCGGCGGCATCGTCAGGCGCACGCCGCATCCCGCCGATCCCGATAGACCGCTTGCGGGGGGTCCGCAGATGGTCGAGATCAGCCGCGACGGACGTCGCGTTTACTTCACCAACTCACTCTATCGCGCGTGGGACGATCAGTTCTATCCCGACGGGGTCGGGAACTGGCTGGTCAAGTTGAACGTCGCGCGCGACGGCACGATCTCGTTCGACGAGAAGTTCTTCGCCGAGTTCGACCCGGCGTACCGCGTCCACCAGGTCCGCCTGCAAGGCGGCGACGCATCGTCGGATTCTTACTGCTTTTCATAACTCATCCGCTGGAGGCTAGAATGCTACGTATCAACGACGATGCCCCAAACTTTACCGCCGAAACGACGCAGGGGCCGATCAATTTCCACGACTGGATCGGCGACGGCTGGGCGATTCTCTTTTCCCATCCCAAAGACTTCACTCCGGTGTGCACGACCGAGCTCGGTTACATGGCCGGCTTGCAGCCCGAGTTTGCCAAACGCAACTGCAAGATCATCGGCCTGAGCGTCGATCCCGTTTCGTCTCATCGCAAGTGGATTGCGGACATCGAAGCGACGCAACGGCACGCGGTCGATTATCCCTTGATCGGCGACTCCGAGCTCGAGATCGCCAAGCTCTACGGAATGCTTCCGGCCGACGCGGGTGAGACTTCGGAGGGACGCACGCCGGCGGACAACGCTACCGTTCGCACCGTCTTCGTCATCGGGCCGGACAAGAAGATCAAATTGCTGCTGAGCTATCCGATGAGCACCGGCCGCAACTTCGACGAAGTTCTGCGCGTGATCGATTCCCTGCAACTGACCGCCAAACACAAAGTCTCTACGCCGGTGAACTGGCGTCCGGGCGATCCCGTCATCATCAGCGGGGCGGTATCCGACGACGAAGCGCGACAACGGTATCCCGAGGGTTGGGATGCGCCCAGACCCTATTTGCGGATCGTTTCTCAGCCGAACTAGGAGCCCGTCGGGTCAAGGAAGCTGAGGTCGTCGGATAGCGGCCAGTGCCCGTTCTCACGTAGCCAGGACTCGTTGAACAAGCGCGACCGGTAGCGATCGCCGCCATCGCAGAGAATCGTTACCACCGTCGCGCCTTCGGGCAGTTCCCGGGCGGTTCGTGCTGCTCCGAGGACGTTGAGCCCCGAGGACCCGCCCACGAACAGACCCTCGTTGCGCAACAGCCAGTGGACCATCGCGATCGCGTCGTTGTCCTCAGCGCGAATCGCCTTGTCGATCGGAGCGCCGGCGAAATTCGCCGTCAGACGTTTGATTCCGATCCCTTCCAGGTCGGACTCGCCCTCCGGACTGAGCTCGCCGCGGTGGAGATAGTTATACAGCGACGATCCCATCGGATCGCAAAGAACGGTACGAACCGTGTCGCGGCGCGCTTTGAGAGCCGCGGAGACGCCGGCGAGCGTTCCGCCCGTTCCGGCTGCCGCAACGAACGCGTCGATCTCGCCACCGGTCTGTTCCCAAATCTCGACGCCGGTCGAGCGCTCGTGGCATCGCCGGTTAGCGACGTTTTCGAACTGATTCGCCCACAGCGCGTTGGGCGTGCTCTCCGCTATGCGTCGCGCGACGTGGTAATAGTTCTGGCCGTCAGTGAAGGGCACGGCAGGGACCACGCGCACGTCCGCGCCGATCGTCGCGAGCAGGCCGATCTTTTCTTGCGATTGATCGTCGGGGACGACGATAATGCACCGGTAGCCCCGCTCGTTGCCCAGCAGCGTCAGCGCGATGCCGGTGTTTCCGGCCGTCCCCTCGACGATCGTCCCGCCCCGCTGTAACAGCCCCCCGGCTTCGGCATCGTCGACGATGCCCTTTGCGGCACGATCCTTCACGGAACCACCCGGGTTGAGAAACTCCGCCTTTGCCAACACTCGACGCTTGATCAACGCGGAGAGCCGGCTCAATTCGATGAGCGGCGTGTTCCCGACGGCACCGGAAAAACCGCCGACTATTTGCTTGGGCGTGCGATCGAAGGATTGCATACGAGCAAGTATCATACTCGTCCGGCGCTCGTGCTGTCGATAGCCCACCGCCGTGCTCGACCCTCGACCCGCACTCCGGCTCGTCCTTTTCCCGAAGATTTAGACCCGTTCGCGATAAGGGATCGTCTTCGAAAGGTCAAACAAGCGCAATCTATGCCGTTGCGATCCATCCGCGCAGTGTTGTTGGGCGTTGCCGCGTTGGGCTTTGCGCTCTTCTGGCTCGCTCCGGCAAGGGCGGAATGCGTGGCAAAGCCCGGATCGATCTTCTTCGTTACCGATCGTGAGCCGCTGGACGACAATCAGCTATTCAGCGGCGAGTGGGGCAGCAACGTCTATGGAGAGCCCCTCATCACCGCCGGCGTCGTATCGGAACCGGTCGACAAGGCAAACGAGTCGCGATGCTCGTCGCGAAAGGCCTTTATCAACGCGGTAAGAGCGGCCTTCGATCCAAAACGGCCGCGCCAAGTGCTGGTGTACGTTCACGGATATTACACCTCGTTCGTGACGGCGGTCGAAACCGGGATAGCGCTGCAGCAAGGTCTGCACTTTCCCGGTCCGGTGATCGTCTATTCCTGGCCGGCACGAAAGACCAGCGTCACGTCCTACGCCCGGGACGAGAAGAGCGCCGACTGGTCGATGCCGCACTTCGTCACGTTCCTCGGCAACGTCACCGAGGCGTTCCCAGGCATGCCGGTCTCTTTCGCCGGCTATAGTTTGGGCTCGCGTTTCGTCACTGCGGGGATTGCCTACTACCGCCGGGGGCGATGCAACAACTGCTTCGGGCGTGCCGTGCTGTTCGCGCCGGACGTCTTTACCGCGGACTTGCGCAGCGCGCTTACGTCGGCAAATCTTTGCACGGGAGAGCCTTTGCTCAACCCCGTCGCTCCGGCGCCCGTGCTGCTCTACGTTTCCAACAACGACAAGGCGTTGCGGCAGTCGCAGAGGTACCATCGCAATCAGCGCGCCGGTCAAGCCGGGGGCGATCTCATCTTATGCAGCGGAGTCGACACCGTCGACGTCAGCTATCTCAAGAGCGGCGGCGGATCGGGTCATGGGTACTTGCTCGATCCTCGGGTGCTCGCAGACGCCGCCGCGGCATTTGCCGGCGTTGCGCCGACACGGCGCGGCCTCAAGCAAGTCTCGCGCGAAGGCGGCGTCTACTACGAGCTCCTGCCCTCACCGTGACGGGGATTCGTGCAGCACGGCCTCGACGTTCAGTTCGATACGAACCTCGTCGCCGACGACGACGCCGCCCGTCTCGAGCGCGGCATTCCACGCAAGCCCGAAGTCCTTGCGATTGATCGTGGTGTGCGCGGCGTAGCCGACGCGGGTGCCGCCCCACGGGTCGGCAGCCCGCCCTTCGAAGCTTCCGGCGAGTTCGACGTCACGCGTGACCCCGCGAATCGTCAGCTTGCCGCGTACCGTGAACGCGTCCGGCGTTCCGGCGATTCCGGTGCTTTTGAAGGTGAGGCTCGGATGCTTCTCCACTTCAAAAAAGTCGGCGGAGCGAAGGTGGGCGTCGCGCTGCTCTTCCCGCGTATCGATCGACGCGGCGTCGATCGTCGCCTCGATCGAGCGCGGCAGATCGCTATCGGGCGCTAGCTCGATTTCCCCGTCGAATGCGGTGAAGCGGCCGCGCACCTTCGTGATCATCAGGTGCCGGACGACGAACTCGACGCTCGTGTGAGCTGGGTCTAGCGTGTAAACGCTCGCCTGCTGAAGCTGGGTAGTCATAATCTCTCCTTCTGCCTTGCCGTTCGGCAACGACTGTCGTATAATCAGCTTATGTTGCTTATCCTACGTCCGTTGTCCGTGTCGGTCAACCGACAGAATGGCGATTGTGTCGCTTATCCGACGAGAAGGGCAAGCTGATGGTTAGCGCGGTCGCGCAAGGATCGCCGCGCACGGATCCGCGCATCATGCGCACTCGCAAGCTCCTGCGAGAGGCGCTCGCTTCGCTGCTGGCGCAGAAGAACTTCGCGTCGATCACCGTTGCGGACATCTCAGAGCGCGCCACGGTCAACCGGGCGACGTTCTACGCGCATTTCACCGACAAGCTCGCGCTGCTCGACGCGATGATCCGCGAAGACTTCGCGCTCGGGCTAGCGCAAGGCGATCCGTTGCGCACGGCCGACACCCGGGCGCTGCTGCTTGCGGTGGGGAACAACGTCTTCGACTTCGTCGGACTGCACCGCCGCTGCCGAATCGATCGCGAGTTCGAGCCCCAGCTTCAACGCAGCATGGAAGCGGAGCTGACCGAGTTTCTTTCCCCGGCATTCGGACATTGCACCGCGATGCTCGTCGCTTCGGCGCTCGTCGGTGCGGCAATGACCTGGCGCCATCAAGCGCCCATGTCGCCGGCCGCGCCGATCGTGGGGAACATGGTCGGCATTCTCGTCGACGGCGTCAAGCAACAGACATCGGCCTGAGCAAAACGTCGGATTTCACCGTGCTGGCCGGGAATGGAATGGCCGAACGGCCTTAGCGTGGTGCATGATCGGTACTCGCGCTGCGGCCGTTTCACGTTCTCGGACCTTTGCGCGCGCGTCGGCGGCCGAACACGGTTTTGCCGGAAGCTATCGTTCAATCGGAGCCAACGGAAATGAAGAAAATCCAGGCAAAAGCTGCAAGCGCCAGCGCGACGGCGACAGCGATTCCAAAGCCTCGTACTCTTCTCATGCCACCTCCCTGAACGGGCCGGTCAGCGCGTTAAGAAGAAGACCGACGAAGCCCGCAAAGAGAATGGAGCCCGAGATGACGTCAGGCGACCACCAGATCCCACCCATCGTCGCAGCAAGCGTTGCAAGCATAGCGGTCCAGTATGCCGCCGGGACGAAAAACGCCGCAAGCGTCCAACGGCTGGAACGCTGGTCGCCCGGATCGAGCCGGAATAGGTCCGCGAGCATCCCAGCGACGAACGAGGCCAACGTCACAGCCGCAAACTGACCGGCAAAATTTGAATCGGCTGCCGCAACGAAGACGTCACCGACGAGTAGCAGCACCGTCGCCGCACCGAATGCAAGACGAATTCGCCGAGCGAGATACAGAACGAACCCCGTGACCAAGATACTCTGAACGATAACCGCGAGAAGTCCGATTCCCTGTTTATCGTACTGCAGCGTCAGTAGTGTCAACGTCCAATGCGGGAGGCTCGCGGGCGATAGAGGGGCGTCCGGACGCTCAGCCTCGCTCATGAAAATGAATTGCGTTCCCCAGTGAGCGAGCTCCATCATCGACGCGGCTGACAAGACGAGCGGGAGCTGGCCCGCCAGATTCGCCGGGGGCCGCGATCTTGTCAACGCGGATCGAATCGGGCCGGCGATAATCAAGAACATGCCCCCGCCGATCAGGAGATGAGTCGGGCTCAGGAGCGCGTTGAAGCCCTGCTCGAATCCCCAGAGGGTATGCTTTATCATGTCGCTCACGCCGCCAACGAAGCAGATGATTAGCCCGGCAAAAGTTGTCTCGTATCCGGCCGGAAGCACGAGCCGCCAAGGATAGCCCTGCGCGCGACCGGCAGCCGCAGCAAAAGCCGTAAAGAGATAAGCTGCTAGCAGCCCCGCATACAGCAGCCCGTGCGCGGGTTCGAAAAACGTTTCGACCGTGGAGTGGAAATGATACCATGCGTCGATCATAATGCCGCCGCCGAGCCATAGCGACGCGATGGCCATTAGCCAGTCGTACCAGGAGCGAACCGGCGACCTCAAGTTGACGCGGGCAGTCTCAGGCGACAAGTGCGTCGAATCCCCGTACGTAGATGGGGCATCGGCTGGGGATCGTCCTTGCCGCACTCTGGGCCGGGTGCACGGTGACTGGCGGTCGCAACTTGGATCCGCTCAGCGTCGTGGCGAGCCCGGCGGTATGGCCTACTCCACAGGTTCTTCGGCCCGGCGCGCCGCCCCGCATCATTGCCGTTTGGATGAACCAAACAATTCTGCGTCCGGGCGAGCAGTGGAGGGGCAAGATCGTCGCTTCTACCAACGTTGCCAGCGTAGAAATACGTACCGAATCCTTTTCTTTTACCGCAGATCGCCGCGGGTTCGGGATCTTCGCATTTTCGCAAAATATTCTCGACGTCATACCGCAATACCGTCGCAGTTACATTCTGCATCTAATCGCGCGAAATACGCACGGAGAAGCCGATGAGTGTCGCGTGCCCATCTCGATACGCTAGACCTGGGGAGAGTTTCGCACAGCAGCGAGATAGAGCTGGCTGACACAGAGGCCAACCAGCCCACCCTCGGCGATGGCGCCGAAGACGAAGCTCGCGTCCCACCACGTTCCCCCGAACATCGGTACAGCCAGCACGAAATACGCCGCGAAATATGCGGACGGCACTACGAACGCTAAGAGGCGAAACGCGTTGGGAGCGTTGGCCGACGGCCGAAGCGCCGCCACAATGACGTCGCCGAGCAAACCGGCGATCAGCGAGGCGAGCACAACGAGACTAAACTCCAAAACTCCGGACGAAAGCTCGCCGCCGATCCAGAGTTTTTCTACCAAGCAGATGATTGCAATCGCTCCAAAGCGCAGGCGCTTGTCCACGCATAGATAAAGGACGGCCGCTGCAAGCAGTACGCTCTGCCATATGATGATGGCGATCTCTAAAGCCTGACGGTAAAAGAGAAACACCGACAGTACGAACTGCTCGTTATGAAACGTCACTTGGGATAACGGGCGATCGCGCATCAGCGCTTCCGGGTAAAACCCGTATTGCGTTAGGAATTGGGCGATCTCAAAGGCGAGTCCCAGGCAAACCAACATGGGCAGCTGGTCTAGAAGATTCTTTGCGTCCGTTCGAGCGAGACCGCTTCGCACCGGTCCGGTTATTAAAAAAAACAACCCGGTCAATAGGAACAAATGAGGCGGGCTGAGCAGCAGATCGAGTTGGTGCTCGAAGCCAAAGATCGAATGCCAAGCGGCGTCGAGAGCACCCCCGACTAGTAAGGCGGCTACGCCGAGCACGCTCTGTACGTAGCCGAACGGTATTGCTCGCCAGAATCCGCCGGCGCTACGATAGTTCCAAGTAATCGTCACGGCGAGCACGGCCGCAGCGAAAACCGCGCCGCTGTAGAGCGTCAGATGCCAGGGGTTGATGAACGACTCGACCGCCAAAAACAAGTGCTGGTGCGCATCGATGAATAAGCCGGTCATGATCCAAGCGGCCGCCAATGCGATGAGCCAGTCAAGCGGTATCGTTGCTCTTTCAGGGCGCTTCGCATCTATGTCACCGATGCGCGAAGGCTCAACCTCGATTCGAAGTAAGGGTTTGAACTCCATGATTATCCCGCTACGCCTCGGATCGCAAGAAATTGCTCACGTGTCTTCGCGCTCGTTGCTGCGCTCCGGGTAGAGTGACCGGCTCACCGGGCGCTCAGAACGAACGGCGCTACGTAGAGGTTGCTCCCACCGCGAAACTGCAACCATAGTTTATACGTACCCGGTTCGCGCAAAGCAACATGAAGCAACATATTCGGCGATGAGATGGCCGATGGAGGCAGCGATGTCCGCATCGTCATATTCTCAGGACTTGTCATCATCGCCATTTTGCCGTTGGCGTCGGTGTTGGACGCTGATAGCTGCATAGGATGAGCGTGTACGTAGCTCAGATCTTCGGCATTTATGAACACCGCGTGGGCGAGAGCGCCGAGGTAAGGATGCAAATCGGTCGCGGGCTTTCCGTTTTTCAAGATGTGGACGACGATTCTCGACTCGTTCTTGGTGGAAAGGGAATTCGAAGAAATGCGGACCGTGTACGGCCCGACTTCCGACGCCGGGCGCGTTTCGCCGAGATCTCGAGCCACGGGGCTAGCCGGCCCTCCGAGGTTCACCTCGAAACGAAACACTTGTTGCCCGAACCTCTCCGGGTGCGCGTCAACATAAATATGATACAAACCAGGGGACGGAAACGATTGATCCAAGAGAAAGTGCCCGTCGTGTCCAAGGATCGGATGTACGTGCAAAAAAACTCGAAAGTCATCGCTGATAGCTATCATGTGCAGGTACTTGGTCATGTCGATCTGATAGGATCGGATGGCGGTCGCGGAGCCATTCCGCGTCATCCACGTGTCGAGATGCCGATTCAAAGAATTGCTTCCTGTCTGCGTCGCGAGCAAATACCCCTCAACGTGGGGCGTGCCGCCTTGCAGCGCAAACCTACCGAGGAGTGGCGCAGCCGCGCCCGCGACTAGCGGGAATGCAAGCGAGAGTGCAGCCATCCAAAACGTGCGTCTTTTCATTTTTTCTTCGCTTTCATAGTTGACTTGCAGCGACCGGGCGTAACCGTGGTCGTAGAATGCGGCGTGTCGGCGTTCGTCGGCCCGGTCCAACTCACGATCGTCCCGTCGTCGTAGTATTGCCACGCGTTCCAGTTCAGAGTTCCGGGGCTTTTGGGCGTAGCTGCGAGGAATGCAAACTCATCGAACTCGTGAGGCATCAGGCGTCCGCCCGTCCACGAGATACGCGTCACGATTCCTTTCGTCGTCTGCAAGGTGAACTGCCAAGGAGCCTTCGGCTGAACGCTATAGACGATGACTCCCTTGGGAACTGCAACGTCGACACGAATGGTCGCAGACGGGCGTTCGACGGGGACTCGCACCCGAAACGTAGTAAAGGTGCAAGCCTGTATTTGCGTGTTATCCGTTTCGGGGAAAACGCGCACGTGGGCCGCGGCGGAACACGGGCTGCAGAGCGCCGTGAAGACGGCTATGAGTGCCGATCGTCGAATCATGGTTCAGGTTGTCTCCACCAGGCCCGCCCGTCGAAGGGGCCACGCGATAAAAAGAGGCTTGCCCGGCCGCGAGACGCCTCGCGCTCTTAAGAAACCTGCCGCGAACGTTCCGCCGGTTTGAGCGAAGCCCCAGGAGTGAGAGTCTATCGAATAGTTCCTATTGTCGCCGAGTATCAAGTAAAAGCCCCTCGGGATGCGGTTCGGCGACTGCCACATGACCCTGGGAGGTACGTTTGCGAAACTTGGATCGAGTGGAGCGCCGTCGACGTAGATTGCGTAGTCCTTGATTTTCAAGTCGTAAGCGGTCGGCTCGGCCACGTAGGGCTCGCGCAGGGCAACTCCGTTGCGATAAAGCACCCCGTCAGCGATCTCTATCGAATCTCCTCCTACGCCGATGACGCGTTGGACGACATCGAGATCGCCGCGCTGCACGGGCGGTCTAAAGACGACGAGCTCGCCGTCACGCGGCGCGCGGATCTTATAAGTCATTCGATCGACGAAGACGACGTCGCCGAGCTGAAGTGTCGGATACATGGAAACAGAGGAGATCTCGACGATCCTCCCCACGATACCAACGCCCAGAAACAGAACGAGGCAGAGGCCAAGGGGCGCGTCAACGTACACGCGCGCGATGCGCTGGTTTGACGTAGGCGTATCGCCGGAGTTCGAAAAAAACGCGAACTCCGCGACGACACCAACGCAAATCAACGCCAGCAGCGCCTTACCCGCCGAGGCGGGCAGCACGGGCGCGCTAGCCGGCGGCACTTGTCCCACGAGCAGCGCCGTTAGCGCCACGACCACGATGCCCCAGGCAGCCTCAACAAGGAGCGTCGAACTCCCGCGATAGGATCGCACGCCCATTGCCACGCGCGAGTGATGCCAGCCGAAAGCCAGCAAGACCGCCAGAACGCCGGTCTTTGCCAGCAACAAGCGGCCGTAGAACGTCGTCAGGAACGCACTCGACGACGTAACATGATTGCTGGAGGCATAAAGCCCGGTGCCTATGATGACGCCTACGCAAAGAGCAGCCGTGGGAGTAAACGCCGCAAAGAGCGTTCGCGCTTGTGCGCAAGTCCTATCGCTTGCGTCGAACACAAAAATGGAAATGGCCGCCAATACGAAGAGGCCGCCAATCCAGATCGCTGCTGCGCCAAGGTGCGCAAAATCAATCGCAATGGCAAGCGTGCGCCCAAGCCAGTCGGGCTGCGCGAACGCGTGCCCGGTGACGCTGAACGTAGCCAAGAGAATCGCGGCTGGCGCAAGCAGCCTCCTAGCCGCGGAGCCCCACGACGAGCACGCCGCCAGGAGTATCGCCAATCCGGCGCCCGCACGCACGAGCAGAGCGGCTCCCCATGTCGTATGCAGGAGCGTTTCGGTGATGCCGCCTCCTACGACTCCGCTCGCTGCGGCCGCCTGGACGACGACGGCTGGTACCCACGCTGCCAGAGTCGTAGCCGCGCCCGCAACCGCACAGCGTCTCGCCACCTCGATGGCGCCCGGAAGCTTGGGGCGGAAACCATCGAGCTGGTAGGCGCACAGAGAAACAGCGCCTGCTGCAAGCAACGCGCCCATTAGACTGAGCCAACGCAAGAAAGCCGCTAAAGGTGAAGCGGGATCGTAAGGTGACGCCGCCTCGCTCGCGGACGCGCCGCTGACCGGCACTCCAAGTCCGATACGGTAGGCGCCGTGGACGACGTGAGTATCCGCCGAGATAACACGCCATCGAACAGTATACACGCCTCGTTCCAGGGACGTCGGAACGTGCGCGATGATGCGCGTCGCATCCGCCGGATCGACCTTCACGTCGTGACGGTCGATGCGTCTTCCGTCGGGCGCAAAAACCTCGAGCGCGTTCGAATCAATTATGTCGATCGGCTCATCGAACGAGATTCCGACCCGGCCGTTCAGGCTTTGGTTCTCGCTATTCGCGGGCGGCTGCGCGCCGTCGACGTACGCGTGGGCGACCGCGGCTGTCGCGGACGCCGCCCAAAGGGCCGCAAGAGCGCAAAGCGCTCTACGAAATGGCGGCAATGGAAGTCCTCCGGAGGAAGGGGTCGGGGGTGCTTCTTGTAGCGTCTAGTAGCTGAAGCGGACCGGAGGAGGACGCGAGAAGAGCCGGAGCGCGCGCGCCACGGGTGCTTGTACGGCCGGGCGATCGGTGAGCGCAGTCCATGAGGGGATGCGATCGTTGAAGTTCCCCGATTCGCACAGAAACGCGATTTTGGCCAAAGCGCGCAGTCCGACAAACGCCAGAAGGCGAATCAGTGCGGCAGCTAAGAATAGCGCCAAAACGATATAGCCGGTCGGGGCCCATGCGTGGCCGTCTTCTAGCGCTTCGGCCAGCCAGAACCAGCCAAAAGACGCTGCAAATAAGCCCGTGAACGAAGGAACGAGTTGGCGAATGTTCGCGGTTAGTACGCTACCTTGGCAAAGCCGCCTACGGCTCGCTAAACATATGACTAACCAAGACACGACGAGGCCGAAGACGACCGCTAGTGCGAAAGTTCTAAGAGCGGCGCCATAAAAGCCGCCCATGATGTGATCGTTCCCATACACGACCGTGTGAGCCAAAAAGGCCGCTAGCAGGCCCAGCGCCAGCGCGCCTGGGAAACGTCGCATTACGAGGCCGCGTTCGACGTGCCAACGAACGGCCCTCTCATCTTCGGACCGGCAGGCAGATTTTTCGACGGTGTGCAACAGGAATCGAGTGAATGCGCGAAGGCTCTGCAGCGGCATCGCGTTGACCGGATCTGTTTGGCTGGCGCTCGCAACGGCCTTTGTCACCCATGCAATCCTTCAGGCCGGCGAACACGCCGGGTTGCTGCAGGGCGACTACGGCCGGCACGGTCACGGGGCGCTCTTTCCGGTTGCGTCGGCTGGAGCCGTGATTGGGCTCGGCGGCTGCTTCCTCTACGTGCTGTACCTCGCGAACGTTGACCGCCGTTCGGCGCCATCGCTTGCTCGTGCTCTCAGAAAGAGTATCGGCTTTCATTCCGTAGTTGCCGGCGCGCTTGGAGCGAGCCTAATCTTGCTCGCGATGGAAAGCGCCGAGCAGTTGGCCGCGGGCAGCCTTGACGGCGACGCAAGCGCCTTTGGCGGAGCGCCGCTGGTGGGACTGGGACTGATTCTTATCGTCAGCTCGATCTTCAACGCGCTGGCGGCGGTCTTCTGCAACTGGCTGGCTAACGCGCACGCGAAACTCGTTTTCGTCGTCGCCCTTCTTCTGCGACCACATTGCGGTGTCCCAGGGCCGATCGGTTGCCACGCGAAGCGAACCTCTCTAACGACATTCGATTACGTGTGGGACGCAGCGCAGATTCACGGCAAGCGCGCTCCACCGTTCCCCGCTAGTTAAGCTACAGCACGGAACACATAAGCTCTACTAGCGAGGACTTTTCATGCGCAATCGTTCATCGCGCCGACCGGCGCGATCATTTCCCTTTCGGACTGTCGCGCTCGGGCTGACGGTCGGAGCCGTGGCGATCGGCATCGTCGTTGCCATCGCGTTTACAAATAGAATAGTGCCTCAGGCTGCCACAGCCGTCATCCCATATGCTTCCCTAACTCCGGGTGAGCGGGCGCCTAGCTTCTCAGCAGAGACGACGCAGGGCACGTTTGCTCTTGCCCGCGCCGATCGCCCGGTTTTGCTCGAGGTGTTTGCGACGTGGTGCCCCCACTGCCAACGAGAGACGGCCGTTCTCAACCGGCTCTACGCGAAGTATAAAGACCGCCTCGACTTCGTTGCGGTGACCGGTAGCCCGTACGGAGGCAACCGATCTTCACCCGAATCGGAGGCTGACGTTCTCGCATTTGCCCAATATTTCAACGTGCGCTATCCCGTTGCGTTCGATCCGTCGCTCGGCATCGCAAGAAGCTATCTCAAGGGAGGCTACCCGACGATCGTAATGATCGGGACCGACAAACGAATTAAATTCATCGCGAGCGGCGAGCTGTCGCAGTCTATCCTCGAAACTCACATCCGGCAGCTCTCGTGAAGCTGCTCGGCTTGTTTCTTGTCAGCGTCGCCGCATTTGCGTCGACGCTGGTCTCATGCGATAAGCAAAATCGCGCACCCGCGTTCGACCTTCTAGACGATCGCGGCCGGCCGTGGCAACTGCAAGCACAGGTGGGGGCGACGGTTCTCCTATTCGGGTTCACCCATTGCCAGGATACGTGCCCCTTGATGCTCGCAAAGCTTTCGAAGGCGCTGAACGGGCACGACCTGCGGACCGTTCCCATCACGGTTGTTTTCGTCACGGTCGATCCCCAACGCGATTCGCCTGCCGTGCTCCGCGCGTATCTGTCGAAGTTCGGGCCGCATTTCGTCGGGTTGACCGGAACCCCATCGCAGATCGATTCCGTCGAGCGATCGTATCACGTGTGGGCTCAAAAGCTCCCCTCCAGGAATCGCGGATACGAGTACGATGAGGCTCACGACAGTACGATGTTCTTCATCGACAGCAATCGAAACCTCGTAAGTCTGCACGACCCGACCGACTCTGTGAACGAACTCGTCGACGCAATGCGCCAGCTATAGAATGCATGAAGGCCGCGCTTTGAAAGAAGCCGCGCTGTAAGGGAGGCGCACACGAAAGCATTTCTATCACAACCGAATCGCGTCGTCGATCTGAGCCTGCGCCCAGCGCGGATGCCGGATCACGATGCCGTGGCCGGCGCGTCCGAGGCAGATCACAAGCGCCGCGGCGCCCGCGCCTTGCGAGCGTTCGTAGGCTTCGGCGACCTCACCGATGCCGAGCGCGCTAGCCGGAGCATTGGGCGCAGTCGCCGGAGCCTACGGCGGCCCGGCGACCTGCGCGTTACAGGGTGCTCCCAGCGATAATTGCTAGCGTGCGATGCATGACGGAAGAGAAACTTGAAACGCTCGTTCAAGCCGTCAGGCATTGGGCCGACCGGGAAGTCGATCGACTGGTGTACCGCGGCACCCGGCCGCTTTCCATCTGCCCGACGGTCGAAGCGGCCACGCGCGAAGCCGCGATTGCACGCGGTAACGCGATGGCTCATTCGGCCGAAATCACCGAGATTCAATCGGTCCCGGGCTACGTCGCGGACTGTTTGAAGGCTCGCTCGACGACCGAAAGCCGCGATCTCGCGGTGCTAACCCACGATGCGGAAGCCGAAAAACAGGATGATCTGAGCGATGAGGAATGCAAGCGGAAGAATCACGCCGGCAAGCCGGCGCACTTTCAGCGCGCGTTGCTCCGATTTCTTGATCTGAAGCAGATGGGTAACGACGATCGTCCCGATCGAAATCATGACAAAGATAAAGCAGACGAATAAGAGCGCATCGATATAGGTGATATACTCGGTCCGCGGCAAGATGTTCGTGGCGGTGATATTGAAGGCGACGACGATCAGAAGCGTGGAGACCGCGGACTGGAGCTGGTCCTTCGTTTTGAACTCCTCGTGAGAAAGCCAGAACGTGATCCACGATATGATCACGAGCAAGAGCAGCGGCACGATGAACTTCAAAACATACGACCTGGGATTGCGCCGGACTTTGAGGCCGAACTCCACGTCTTTCGCGGCGCTGGCGCTTCCTACGACCGTACCTAGATTCTCCGTGAGCGAAACCGGCGACCACTGCGAGACGCCGGCGTAGCTCCGGTTCGAGAGCGCCGAGTCCTGGGAATCCGGTCTCAGAATCGTGCGGTCGAGGTCGTCCCCGCTGGCTTGCACGACGACCGGCAGGACTTGTGAGTCGAAAGGGAATCGTCGCAAGTTCAAGCTCGACGAAAGCGTCGCGCTAAACATTTGCGTGTAGACGATCGTTCCATCGGGCTCGGCGTAGAGATCGACGAAACGAAACGTCGTCGGCCTCTCTTCATTGGTGAACTCGAAGTCCGGCTTCCACATGCCGGCGGAAAGACCGCGATAGACGTGACTTCGCGCTCCCGCTCGAAAGCGCAGGCTTCGATCGATCCAGCTCGCGATGAGCAAACCGCTGATTTCCCAGTTCTCGTTCACGTCGTCGATGTCGATGATATTGCGGATCAGTATCCCGACGCGAACGACGGCCGGATGGGCCTGGGTCGGCTCGTCGCTTGGTGCGAACGCAAGCGCGGCGGTCTCGGTCGCATTGAAGGCCATCGCCGTAAAAAGGAAGAGGGTCGTGAAATAGCGCTTCAGCGGTGCCGGCACAATAACGCCGCATTCGTCATGCCGGGCGCAGGAACATGGTGACGTACGCCTTATTACCGCTGCGCTGTGGTAAGAGCGCCGCGATGCGCGGTCTGGACTCTGGGCGTGCCGATCCTTTGGGCGAGTGCAACCGGCGCGTGCCTGGCGGACGGCTCGTTAACCGGCGGCATCGAACCCGCCTATACGGCTTGCCTCAGCGCGGGGTCTTCCTGCAGCAGCCTGGTGCGGACGAATTTCCGCATCCAATACAAGCCGTACGCCGTTCGAGGATTCTCCGTGCGGATCCGACTCTCGCGAGCCTATCAAATGGGCCTGGACGACGATAAGGATGACGGCTCGGACGAAGAGGAGCAGTCGAGCAAATTCGACCCGCCGTTCGACGTCGTCGACGTCAAACTGCGATTTAGCGCCCCGGATGGGCGCGACCGCGTCGAGGTGCGTACCGGCTACGCGTATCAGCACTCCGACCCGAATGCCGCCGACGGTTACCACACGCCCTACCTCTCGGGCGACTATTACTTCGGGCCGCCGATACCGACCGGGTGGGGCGGTTTGTCGCGCCGGTTCGACGTGCTGCTGAAGGTTTCGCAAAACGTCTACGCGCAGGCAAATCGCCCGCAAGAAGATCTCGACCAATTCGTAACGACGTACACCGTTCCCCTAACCGGCGACGGAGCGACGCGCATGTATACGGCCTACGCACGAGAGCTGCGGTTCAGCGGCAGCAACACGGTGCTCACCCCCTCCAATCGTTTCGAGCTCGGCCTGACTCGAAATCCCACGCGGTGGCTGGAGCTCTACGGGCGCTTTTCCGTCTTCGCGACCCGAGGCATAACGGGCGCCGCCAGGGGCGTCGTCGGCGTTGACCTCACGATATAGCGGCGATGGATGCGCGTATCGCTACGATCGGCCGTGCCGCCGATGCGTTCGCGAACGTCGCCACGTAAAGGGCCGATAAACTCCGCACTTTCTAGCTTTGGCGCCGAGCGGTTCACCACGTCCGCATCCCGGGCGCGAGATAGCCCGGATGGCGAATGAGGTCGCCGAGCGGACCGGCGTAGGCAAGCGCCGCGAGCACCAGCGCCAGCGCGCCCCACCGGTAAACGTGCTGGAGCGCCGCCGGCGTCTCGATCGCGCCGTCGGCCGGCGCCGCAAATTCGACGGGCCCATATTCGGCGGGCTGATTTTGCAGGAGCGTTCCAACCGCGACCACCGCGAAGACGACGATGCTGACGAAGAGAAAGAATCCCCCCGCCGCGGCGAGCAGCATGAACGGTTGCCAGACAGTCGCCGCCGCCGCGCCCATGTAGCCGACTTCGGCGGTACGGCGCGGCGCGCCAAGCAATCCGGCGACGTGCATCGAGAGCGACATGATCAGCATGCCGAAGAACCAAAGCCGCGTCTGGAAAAGCGCCCAATCCGGTCTCCAGAGCGCGCGGCCCGTGAGCCGCGGAATCATCCAATAGGCCGCACCGAGAAACGTCAGCGCGACCGGGCCGCCGACGGTCACGTGAAAATGACCGACGATCCAAATGGTATTGTGCACCACCGTGTCCATGGAATACGACGCGTTGACGAGCCCCCCGAAACCACCCAGGATAAAGAGCAGCATCCCCAAACCTGCGCCGCTGAAGGTCGGATCGTTCCACGGCAGAGCCTTCACCGTCGCGATAAAACCGCGCCGGCCCTGCTTGATCGCGAACAGCTCGAACGAGGCAAATATCGCAAACGCGGTAACGAACGATGGGATCGCAACGCCGTACGTCATGACCGTGTGGAGCATCTTCCAAACCGATGCAATTCCCGGTTCCATGAACTCGTGGTGGATGCCCACCGGCGTCGAGAGCAGGATGAGCATGACGAACGTCAGCCGCGTGAGAGCATCGCTAAAGACGCTGCCGCCGTACCGTGTCGGAATGATGTTGTACCAAATGACGTAGGCGCCCATGATCCAAAAGTAGACGAGTGGGTGGCCGAAATACCAGAAGAACATGCGCGTCAGCATCACGTTGACGCCGTGCGTCCAGCCAAACGCCCACGGGATCAACAAGCACATCTCCGCAACTACGCCCAGCGTTGCCACCATCCACATGACGAACGTTGCCGCAACGCAGAACAGGACGAGCGGGACGGGTCTCCCCGGATTCGTCTTCCGGAAATGGTTGACGTTCTCGAAGACTTCGAAGGCAACCACCCAGGTGCCGAGCACGAGCAGCGTCGCTCCCACGTAGAACCACGGGCTGGCCTTGAGCGGCGCGTAGAAGGTATAGAGCACGGTCGCATCGCCGCGCAGGATCGTCGTCGCCGCCATCGCGGTGCCCAACAGCATCAATCCCCAGCCGAACCACGCGATCCGCAGCGACCGTTCTCTGGTAACCGCGCGATACGTCGCAAAGAGCGCGAGGCCGGTGATGAAAAACGTGGTGAAGACCAGCGCCATCAGAACGCCGTGCATCGTGAGCGCGCGATAATAGTCGAACCAGCCCGGCGCCCCGAAAGCGCCGGTGCGCACGAAGCCCTGGAAGACGCCGAAAATCGCTCCCAGGACGATCGCGGCCGTCGCCGTGTAGAGATGGGCGAGCACGATGCGATTCTCGCCGCGGACCGCGGCCGAATCGATCATTTGACGACCTCGATTTTGGCAAACATTTCTTGATGGTCGATCCCGCAGTACTCGTGGCAGATCAGGAGGTACTCGCCGGCA
>JASHOM010000057.1 GCA_030041115.1 Vulcanimicrobiota bacterium
CAGGGCCTATGACGACCGTTCGCAGTTCGATGGCGGAGATCGCGAAGCGACTTGCTGAGTTCGGCCGCGCTACGAATCCTCGCGCGGCGCAGATCGAGGCCGAAGAGCGGCTGAAAGCCGAGCGCGAGCGCGCCGACCGCCGGAAGCAGTTGCGGCGTACGAGCGGCGTCTCGGTCCGGTTCGCCGGCGCGACCATCGACGCGGTGACGATGACCGACGGCAACGCCGATGCCGTGCACGCGACCGCGTCGGTCATCGCGCAAAACTTTCGACCAAGCCTTGCGCTCTACGGGGGCGACGTGGGCGACGGCAAGACGCATCTCGTCTCGGCGCTCGTGAACGCAGCGGTGGAACAGTGCGTTCGTGCCAGGCTCCTGCGCGCCGTTTCAATCTTCGAGTCGATGCACAAAGCGTCGAAGTATGGCAGCGACGAGGACGTTCCCGAAATCCTCAGCGATCTCGCGGTGGTGCCGGTGCTCGTCCTCGACGATCTCGGGCGCGAAGCGCTCACGAAGCGCACGATGCCGTGGCTGTACGAGCTGCTCGATCGGCGGTGGAACGAATGCCGCCCGCTTATCGTTACGACGAACTTCAGCTTCGAGCAATTGCACGATCACTATGCACGCGCGTGCTCAAACGCAGCGCTGTCGGAGAATATGGCCGATGGGCTCGTCGACCGTTTACGCGGCATGATTCCACTCGACCGATGGGTCGAAGTGTCGGGTCGGTCGCAGCGAGGACGCGCATGAGGACGATGTCAACGCGGCAGCGCGTCATCGAGTTCCTTGGCGATGGGCGCTTGCATCGGAGCGACGAGATCGCACAGGAGTTACATCGGAGCCTTGGTGTTGCCGTCGTCAGCGTACTCGACGCGTTGTCATTCTTGGCGAACTATCGCAACGTCAGCCGAGTGAGAACGGGAAAGTTTTGGTCGTATCGGCGCACCGACGTGGAGCGTGTCGCGTGAAAGGAATCTTTGACTGCGGGGACTGCGGCGCATACGGGACGGTTGGTCTCGTTGTTGCGGCACGGCCTCAGGGCTCCGCGCTGACCTGGAAACGAACCAAGTGCACCCTTTGCGGAGCTACGGGCGCGCCGTTTCCTCTCGACCCGAATCGCCCGAATGCGAGCCGGTGTTTTTTGGGGTTGCATCGGCGCCGTCTCGTGGGCGAGATCGGAGTGCATCGCTATTACGAATGCCGCCGATGCGGAGGCCGTGCTGCCGCGCGCGTCGTTCCCGGTGCCTACTCGCCGCTTGATATGTATTGGCTCCGAGGTGCGCCGTGGGGATTCGACCCCGCCTGGAACGTCCCGACAACTCAGTACCCCGTATCGGCGAGAAAAGTTCAATGAGCGACCGGCCGTTACTCTCGCGCAAGGATACGCAGCGCGACAATGCGCGGCAACGTCGTGAAGCGATTGCGCGAGACGGAACGATCTGCCGCTTCGAACGATGGTCGAAAAAAGAACGGCGCTGGATCGAGTGCGGACGTCATTCCACTGATACCGCGCATATCTACCCGCGCCGTGAATGCGCTGGCGCGGTATCGCATCGAGACGTGGTGCTGCGAGGATGCCGCGATTGCCATGACGCCTTCGATGGGCACGGTGACCGAACTCTTGCCGTCCGAGTGCCGCCCGATCGCGAGGCGAAAGCATTTCGCTTGATTTCGATGGCATCGAAGAGTCCGGTGCCACGTCGGAAGCCGCCGGTGAGGCCAGCCGCGTGACCGCCATCGAGCGTAAGCCGTACGTCACGGTTCGCGAAGCCATTGGCGACTTGCCCAAGCCCGTGACTCCTGGCAGCGATATCGGCATCTACGAGTGGGGCGACGACGACTACTACCGCGATGCGTGCGGCAGCGGCCTGTTTTTGCCGCGCACGGACTTCCAGCGCGAAATGCACGCGGAGCCGGATATTCCGGAGCCCGTGGGCACCGCTATCTCGCTATTTTCCGGATGCGGCGGATTCGATTTGGGCACGACCATGTCAGGGTGTGAAACGCGCGTGTTTATCGAGATGGACAAAGCCGCCGTTTCGGCGATCATTCACAACGCATTGGCCTTCGGGTGGACCAACGCTGTGATTTTCGACTGCGATATTCGTACGCTCGACGTGCAGCAAGTGCTCTACGCCGCCCGCTTGAAAAAGGGCGAGTGTGATCTGATAACCGGCGGATTCCCGTGCCAGCCCTTTTCGGTTTCCGGGAAGCGGAAAGGCCGCGACGACGATCGCGGCAATTTGTTCTTCGAGTGCGTGCGGATGATCGAGGGCATCGCACCGAAAGCGTTTGTGCTGGAGAACGTTCCGGGTCTTTTGTCTTCGAGCAAAGGCAAGGATGTGAAAGCCGTCTGCCGGGGCCTTGCGCAAACGGGCTATGATTTTGCGGTCGTGCGGCTCAATGCTGCGGACTATGGCGTTCCTCAAGACCGGATGCGCCTGTTTTTCATAGGTCTGCGCGATCTCAAAGCGATGCCGGTCGTCCGCTCGATGATCGACGGAGCAACGCATTGCGACCCCGATACGGGCATGCCGAGCTTCGCCCCGATCTGGCGGTGGGACGGCTGCGAACTCGTACAAGTGAACTCGCCCGAACCAGGGCAAGTCGTCGGCTCGGTCAATGCGGCGAGGCACAGGCGCGAACGTGCAGGTCGTCGATCAGAGCCGACACTCTTTGGAGACGCCGGATGACCGCTGCCCGCTTATTGACCTGCGAGGTGTGCGCGGACAAGATGCGCGAGCGCCCGGCGGCGCGGCGTTGTCCATATTGCCGAGCCGCGTTATGCAGCGTGCATTCAAAGATTTCACGGTCGAGGGATATGCGCGGCCGACCAGAGCGTGTCTGCGGCCGGTGTGGCGGCCATATGAGCGCAAATGAGTTCAAGGAGATCGAGTGAGCGCCCACACGAAAATTCAGTGGACTGACGGCACTTGGAATCCTGTCACCGGCTGCACGAAGGTGTCGTCCGGATGCGACCATTGCTACGCTGAGACATTTGCCGAGCGGTTCCGTGGCGTGAAGGGACACCCGTTCGAGCACGGATTCGACCTGCAGCTCCACCCCGAGCGATTAGAGCAGCCGTTGGATTGGAAGAAACCGCGCCGGATATTCGTCAACTCGATGAGCGACTTGTTTCACCGCGACATTCCCGACGACTTCATCGACGAGGTGTTCTTCGTGATGATGCTCGCGAACCAGCACACCTTTCAAGTTCTAACAAAGCGCCCCGAGCGGATGAAACGTTACATGACGAGCCGCTCGGCGGAGCAGATCGAGGAGCGCGGGGATGGATTCCAAGCGCGTCTACCGTCGGACTGCCAAACGTGGCCCCCACCAAACGTGTGGCTCGGAGTCTCCGTCGAGAGTAAAGAATATGGCTGGCGCGCGGCGATGCTACAGGAAACGCCGGCAGCGGTGCGCTTCTTGTCGTTGGAGCCGCTCCTCGGCTCGCTCGATAGGCTCGATCTCACGGGCATTGATTGGGTGATTGTCGGCGGTGAGAGCGGCCCAAAGCGTCGTCCGATGAATCTCTATTGGGCGCGCGATATTCGCGACCGTTGCAAAGACCATGGCGTCGCGTTCTTCTTCAAGCAGGTTTCGGCAGTCAGACCTCAAGACTCGATGATTCCCGATGATTTGCGCATTCGCGAATATCCGAGCGACAGAGGGAGCACGCGATGAGTGACTCTGCCGCGAAGGCGCTGCTCTCGGAAGCCCAAACGTGGCTCGATGAAGCGCGCTATTACATAGAGCGAAATAAGTCCACGGCATGCGCGCTTGTCCCGAAGGCGACGATTGAAGTGTTCGTTGCTCTGTTCGAAGCCTACGAAGGCGAGCTGCAATCTCTGAGAGCGATGAGAGCGAGAGCGGAACAGTTCCGCGATAACCGCCGCGACTACGACAAAGGCGTACATATGCTCGTCCGCAAGATACTCGATTGTATCCTTCACGGCGACGGTATTCCAGAAGGCGGAGAAGGCGATGGCTAATGCGCGCGTCACCGAAGCGATGGTGCGGCGGTTTTGTAAAGCCAATACCGACGCCGAGCATGGGCCTGGCATTGACTGCGACGGCGAATGCCACGAAGGAATCCGCGCGGGGCTGAAGGCCGTTCTGTCAGGCGTCGGCGAACCGTGCTCTCCGTATTTCTGTGAGTGCGCTGAACCGAAACCGGATCCGACATATCACAACCGCTGCAAGGCTGTAGTGGACGAAGAAGAGCACAGGCGTAACCACTATTACGGACTTTGCCATGGCTTCATCAAGGGCGTCAGTCAACGCAGGGATGGGAGGAAGCGATGAGCGCCGACTCGAGCACCCCGCTGTCCGCAGCCGAAGAAGCGCAGATACGGGAGCGTTGCGAGAAGGCAACACCGGGCGATTGGGTGACAGATGATCGCGAACCGCGCATGGTGCTCCTCTCCCACGATTTGCGGAGCAGCGAAAATATAATCGCGGTGACCTGGCAGAGTCGGGGACCTTTCGGGCCAACCGAAACGACGCCCGACGCCGACTTCATTGCTCACGCCCGCGAAGATCTCCCGCGCCTGCTGGTAACGCTCACCGCCGAACGTGAAGCCCGAGAGCGAGCGGAGAAAGAGTGGCGCCAAAAGTATCTCGATATGGTCAAGATCGGCACGATGCACAAACAGTACGCCGACGCGATCGAAGCCGCCATGTTGCCGCAGAGCGAGGAGAGCGAACATGAGTGACCTCCGCGAGCGAATCAAGGCTGCGATTACGGACCTCGTTGAAATACAACGGGAACCAGAGCGGCCCGTCAACTACGAAGCCGATTCGTGGTCCTGCCTAGTCGGATTTGCGCGCCGAGACACGATGCCGGAAGGCTCGGACGGACCGATGCGCGATGGCGTTAGGGACGCCTTTCTCGACCTTACAGGAGAGTATCCCGACTTTATCTTTTCAGGATGGGGTCGGCACCCTTCGGAAGCGCAAGCAGCAGTCATAGAAAATCGTGAGCCCGTCTACAAAGAAACAAACTTCGGCAAAATCGCTAACGCGGTTGCCCTTCTCAAAGACGTACTCGCCTCGATGGAGCAGCCGAAAAGGGCGTGCTGCGAGTGCCACGTTCCAACTCAACATTGTAAAAAATGCTGGCTGCTCCTAGCGGCAAGAAAGGAAGCCTAATGTCCTGGTCTATCGATCTTATCGGTAAGGGCGACCCTCGCAGAAAGCTATGAGGTTTGAAGTCAATGTCTAATATGAGCGCCGAGGCGAAGGCGTTGGTCGCGCAAATGCGAGCGCCGCAGGTCGCCAACGATGACAACGAGAGCCTCCCGCGCGAGCAGAGGCCGCATCGCCTCTTTACTCGCGACGAAGTGGCCGATCTCGTCGAACGCCTCGCCGCTGCGCAAGCCGTGAGCGTGACGCTGGAAATGCGCAATGCAGGAGCAGTCGCTTTATACATGTTAGAGCACGATCTAGATACAGAGCCTGCTGCAATCCACGCCGACTATCTCGAAAAAGCGATGGTTGTTCTCGAAGCCGCCCTCCGAGCCTCTGCCGCACCAAGTGAGGAGGCAACGTGAGCGTTTACGTTGACGATATGCGCGCGCAGTTCGGGCGCATGATAATGTGCCATATGACCGCCGATTCAACCGCCGAGCTTGTAGCGATGGCCGATAAGATCGGTGTGGCTCGAAAGTGGATACAACGAGAAGGTCGCCCCACCGAACACTTCGATATTTGCTTGGCGAAGCGGGCGCTCGCGGTCGAGAATGGCGCGATCGAGGTGACGATGCGCGAGCGTAGCCGGATGCTGTACGAACAACGCAAAGCCTCAGAGCAGCAGCGCACCAAGGAAGAGGCACCGTGAGAGGCTATAGCGACGTTCCGCGCTCCGTCGCAGTCCGGCTTGGTGGCAAAGTCCGGTCCAACGAACAGCAATCCCATTGC
>JASHOM010000058.1 GCA_030041115.1 Vulcanimicrobiota bacterium
TTTGCTATCGTACCGAAGTCATGTACGCGATCATCGAATCCGGCGGCAAGCAATTTCGGGTTGCCGAGGGCGACGTCATCCGCTGCGACCTGGTCGCGACCGAGGTAGGTTCGGACGTGACGTTCGATCGCGTGATGCTCGCCGAAAGCGACGGCGCGGTCAAGGTCGGTACGCCGATCCTCGACGGCGCAAGCGTCTCCGGGACCGTTCTTCGCCAAGGGAAGGACAAGAAGATCCTGGTCTTCCGCTACAAGCCCAAGAAACGGGTCCGCAAGCTCAACGGCCATCGTCAGCCCTACGCCGAAGTCAAGATCACCAAGATCACCCTGCCGTAAGGCAGACCGGCGCCCATGCTTGAGGTGACGTTCTACCGGGACGCGAGTCGCCGACTCGCCGGCTTGGCAGCCCGCGGTCACGCGGAGTTTGCCGAGCACGGCGCCGACATCGTCTGCGCCGCCGCCGCCGCCATATTGCAGGCGGCCCGGCTCGGCTTGACCGAGTGCGCCCACGCGGAGGCGGAAGCTCGTCAAGCGCCGGGCATTCTGGAGCTGCGCTGGCGCGAAAAGGACCGTGACGACGCCGCACTGCGCGCGATCGTCGGCACGGCCGAGCTTGCGATCGCACAGATCGCGCGTCAATACCCCGGACACGTCCGCGTAAGGCGCCGCACCCGGACCGAGTCTGGAACCCGCCGCCGCGCAGCGGGTAACAAGAATAGCTAACCGAAGGAGAACGACGATGTCTGAGACTTTCCGCACGCCGCCGCCCGACCGGCCCTGGAGTTCCGCCAACCACGGCGACGGCTACCAAGGCGACTTCAACGACCAGGCGGCGCGCCATGAAGACGGCGGCGAAGCCGGCCGGGTCGTCCTCGTCGGCGTGCTCGGCGGATTGCTCTCGGCTGCCGCCTACATGATCTACCGGCGGCTACCCGACGAACAAAAGGAGCGGATCAACGGGCAGGTCCGCAGCATGGTCCAGCAGCGCATCACCGAGTTGCGCCAGAACCTCAATATCTAGTCCCGCTCCTAGTCCCGCCGTTCCCCCTCCGCATCCGCCGGCGGCTCGTGAGCATCGGCCGCGCGCTCCATCTCGGCGATAAACGACTGCGAAGTCTGCTGGACCTCGCGCATGAAGCGGCCGGCTTGCCGCATGATCTTCGGCAGCCGGTCCGGCCCGAAGAGCAGGAGCGCGAGCACGGAAACGACCAGGACGTCGGGTACGGAAAACATGCCGAGAAGGGCTTACCTGCGAAGCCGTGCAAGCATCAGGGCCCGCCCGTGAAGATCATCTACACCCGCGGCAACCGGACGGAGACGCTGGCTTCGCTGGCAACGCTGCGCAAGATCCTCAACCGCTTCGTCGCTCATCGCGTCTTCTATGAGATTTCCAGCCGCAGCAAACGCGGCCACGAGTTCTTTTCCACGAAGAACGTCTTTGTGGTAGGGCTCATCGAAGTCACGAACTTCGAACATCTGCGGATCCTCTTCTTCGACGCAAAGAGTCAATCGCATTCGATCGAGATCCTCAACCCGCAGACCATGCGCATCTACGACGAGATGCCGGGTCGGGGCTTCGCGGTTTCGTTCATTAGCGGCGACGGCGACGGCATCGAAACGCGCTGCTACATCCGGGACGAAGGGGACGACGGCGGCGCGATTCACGAACGCACGGCTCTCGAAAAGATCACGTTGCCGCAGCTCTTCGAGTATCTCGAGGAGATCACCGCCGCCGAACCGGCCGCCAAGAACCTGCAGCGCTGAGCGTGTGCGCGCGACGCATCGCGCGAACGGCTTCGCCGATCCGGCCCGCGCGCTTGTACGCAACGCCGAGATTGAGATATGCGGTGGCATAGTCGCGGTCGGCCGCGATCGCGCTTTCGTACCGGGCAATCGCCGCGTCGATTTGGCCGTCTTCGAGCAGCAGGTTGCCCAGGTTGGTGAGCGCGGGCGGATAGGCCGGGGATGCTTCCAGTGCGGCCATGAAGTCGGCCCGGGCCGCTTCGAGCCGCGCCAAGCCGATGCGCGCGACGCCGCGCTTGTTCAAAAGGAAGGCTCGCTCGCGCGTCGTTACCGGCTCGCCCGCGAGCAGCTCGCTCAAGGCCGCTTCGGCGTCCGAAAACTCGCCGCGATCGAGCTTGCTCAGCGCGCAAGCAAATCGCCCTTCGCTACGGAACACGTCGGCAATGTTCACGATCGACGTGGTCACGCTCTTTCCCGAGCTTTTCGCGCCGTTCGTCGGGCTGTCGATCGTCGGACGGGCCGTCGAAGCCGGGCTCGCCGGCGTGCGCTATCACCACCTGCTCGACGAGCTCGCTGCCGGCGAACGTGCGGACGGCGCGCCGTTCGGCGGAGGCCCCGGGATGGTCTTACGCATCGAGCCGATCGCGCGGGTCCTCGACCGGATCATCGCCGAAGGCGGCGGCTCCGAGCGACGGGCGATCGTGGTGCCCAGTCCGAGCGGCCCGGTCTTCAGGCAGCGCGAGGCGAGGCGCTGGTCGCAACTCGATCGGCTGATCGTCGTTTGCGGCCACTACGAGGGCATCGACGACCGGCTTGCGGCCCTCTATCCCGTCGAGGAGTGGTCGCTCGGCGATTTCGTCATGACCGGCGGGGAGATACCAGCGTTGGCCTTCATGGACGCCACGATTCGCCTGCTGGCCGGGACCTTGCGGCCCGAGTCGCTCGAGAGCGAGTCCTTCGCGGCCGGCGCGCTCGACTATCCCAGCTTCACCCGGCCTGCGTCCTTTCGCGGAGTCGACGTGCCGCCGGTGCTGCTCTCGGGCAATCATGGCAAGATCGCGCAGTGGCGCCGGGAAGAGTCGCGCCGGCGCACGGCGGCGCGACGCCGGGATTTGCTCGAGGGTCCCTGAAGGCGCCTTGCAGGGGGCGCGAGGCTCGTGCTAACATACGATGGTTTTGCCGGGCCCCTCTGCCCGGCTCTTCCTTGCGCCCCAGGATAATGCAATGAACGTCATCGATGTCCTCAATCGCGAGCAGCTCAAGGACGGGATCCCCCAATTCCGCGCCGGGGATACCGTTAAGGTTTACTCCAAAGTGCTGGAGGGCGGCAAGGAACGCACTCAGATGTTCGAGGGCGTCGTCATCGTTCGCAAGGGCGGCGGAGCCGGAGAATCCATCACGGTTCGCCGGATTGCGCACGGGATCGGCGTCGAGAAGACGTTTCTCTTGCAGAGTCCGCGCGTGGAGCGGATCGAAGTCGGCAAGCGGGGCGTCGTCTCGCGCAGCCGCCTGTTCTACCTCAGCGAGAAGGTCGGCAAAGCCGCACGCATCAAGGAAAAGAAAGCCAAAGGAAGCTGACCCGCGACACCGCTGCAGCTACTCGGGCTCATCTGCGTCTTGGGGATCGCGCGCGTCGCACTCTCGGCTAAACCCTTCGTCAGTCGTCCGTCGGCAGTCGCGCGCGGCTATCTCGACGCGTTGATCGTCGTTGGTTTGGGCGCGCTCTTCCTGACGACGTTCGTCATCCGAACGTTTTACATCCCGTCGGTTTCGATGGTTCCGACGCTGCAAGTGCGCGACGTTCTCCTCGTCGATGAGATCGCATACCGCCTGCACCCGCCGGCCGACGGCGATATCGCGGTCTTCACGCCGCCGGTCGACTCGGGCGGCAGCGACTACGTCAAGCGCGTGATCGGCGTCCCCGGCGACCGCATTACGATCTCCAACGGCGTCGTTTATCGCAACGGGACCGCGTTACGCGAACCCTACGAAAACGAACCGCCGAACTACGATCTGACCATCGGCGACTACGCCGTCGTCGTCAACGGTCGACCGCTCGACCCGCGCGCCGCCGACGTGCCGCCGCGAGCGGCGTGGCAGGCGCCGAATCGAATTCCGCGCGGCTTCTATTTCGTGCTGGGCGACAACCGCAACTACTCCGACGATTCCCACGTCTGGGGCTTCGCGCGGCTCGGCGGCGTCTTCACGGCCGGACCGCTGGCCGGCCGCGGCGTCCGCGCGCGATTCATCGGCCGAGCGTTCTTGATTCTGTGGCCGCTGGTGCGGCTCAAAGTTTTGGAGAAGTAGAGGCTCATGACGCCGTACGAGCTGCTGACAATTGTCGTGGTGATTGGAGTCGCGCGCGGAATTCTTTCGCTTCGACCGGTCGTGGCCGGTTCGTCGGGGCGCAGCACCGCCATCGCGCGAGAGTTTCTCGATCCGTTCATCATCGCCGGCATCGCGGCGTGGTTTCTCATCACGTTCGTAGCCCGCACGTATTACATTCCGTCCGGCTCGATGCTGCCCACGCTGCAGATCCACGACGTGCTCCTGGTGGATAAATTCGAGTACCGGTTCCGTCCTCCGAAG
>JASHOM010000001.1 GCA_030041115.1 Vulcanimicrobiota bacterium
ACGCATCGAGCTCGATGGCGTCGAGGGTTGGCTCTCCCTCTTCCACGGCGTCGACGTCGCCGGCCGCAAGCCGACGCTGCGCTATAGCGCGGGAATCGTCATTCACGATCTCAAGCGTCCCGATCGGATTCTGTATCGCTCGCCGCAACCGGTCATGACGCCGTCCTCGCGTAGCGAGCGGCGCGGCGTCGTCGACAACGTCGTCTTTCCGAGCGGTCTCGATCCGCGTCCCGATCTGGGCGAGCGCGTCTACGACGTCTACTACGGCATGGGCGACTATTCGATCGGCGCCGCGCGAGTTCGAATCAACCCTTGAAGGCGCGCACGCGCGTCGTACGAAGCAAACCTGAGCGGGCCGGCGATGGGGCGAGGTCGAGTACGGCGAAGTGCGGTCGCCCGGTTCGCAGAGCTTTTCGGGGGAAGTCGAGTATGAGAACGTCGAGTCGTTTTACGCTGACCGTGAGCGCCGTCGCGGCATTGCTCGCCGGCTGCGGCGCGCCGCCGCCGACCGGCGCGGCAAGCGCCGTACCGCAAAGCCGGGTGATGGCAGCGTGGCGGATGCCGCCGAAAGCAAAAGGGAAGGAACTTCTATACGTTGCCGACTGGAGCGAAAGCGAAGTTCTCGTATACCCGGCGAAGGCCAGGAACCCGAACCCCGTCGAGACGATCACGGACGATGTCGACTTTCCGACGTCGACGTGTCTCGATGCGAACGAGAATCTTTACGTCACCAATGCGCCGGCCGCGGGGCCGTACTTCGTCGCCGTCTATGCGCCGGGCGCGATGACGCCATTTGAGGTGATCAGCGACGGTATCAGCGGTCCGGCGGCCTGCGCGATCGACGCCGGCGGCAACTTGTGGGTGACCAACTACAACACATCGAACGTGACCGAGTATCTGAAGGGGACGACGACTCCGCATACGGTGATCACCGACGGGCTCTTGCAGCCGAACGGCATCGCCATCGACCACTTCGGCAACCTCTACGTGGCCAACGGGCCCAACAGCACGATCAGCCACAACGTCGAGATTTATAAGGCGGGAGCCACCTCGCCAAGCCGAACGATCACCGACGGAGTCACGACGCCGGTGGGAATCACGGTCGATGCGAATGCCACGTTGTATGTGACGAACATCTTTGAAAACAACGTCGAGGAATACCGCTACGGCAAAAGCAAGCCTTATCAGACGATTACATCCGGCATGGACAACCCGGCCGGCGTGACGGTCAACGCGGAAGGTCGTCTCTACGTCGCTAACGTCCAGTTCACCATCGTCGAGTTTCCGCCCGGTTCGACCAAACAATCGAAGAAGGAGATTACGAAAGGCCTGCGCGGCGCCCAAGGCTTAGTCTACTCTCCGCCGCTGCTTCCTTGAAGAATGCCGCATTTTCTAAAAAGCTGCGGAAGCGAATTCAAAGCGACCCCTGAACGTGTGCAAGAAACAAAACAGGGCGATGGAGCAGTCGTGTTTGAGGCGAGCGCATACGGGCTCGATCCGGCAAAGAGCGGCACGGAGAATCGAACGGCATTGCAGGCGGCGATCGATGCGGCATGCTGCGCCGGCGGAGGCACGGTCCTGATCCCGGCGAACGGGCCGTACGACATAGCGGGCGAGATCGTGATCGCTCCGGCGCCCGCATCGACTGTTACGATAACGAGCAGTGGCGGACGGGCGACGTTGATTCAAACAGAAGGCGCCGGCTCGATTTTCACTGCCGGTTCCAACACAGAGGCCAACGCCATGGGACATGTCGTGATCAAGGGCATGTCAATCGAGGGCTCGTTCGTGCCGCTGGAGCAACCGTAGAACGGCGCAATGCCGGAGGCGACATTCGTGGAGAACCTTGAGGCCTTGGGCTTGAGTTGACGCGGCGGCCGGAACAAATCTAAGGGGGCCGGCGATGGGGCGAGGTCGAGTACGGCGAAGTACGGTCGCCCGGTTCGCAGAGCTTTTCGGGGGAGTCGAGTATGAGAATGTCGATTCGGTTTACGCTGACCGTGAGCGCCGTCGCGGCATTGCTCGCCGGCTGTGGTGCACCACAAGCGCCACTCGGCGCACCGGTTTTTAAGGAATCAGGCACCGTGGGGCAGCGAGCAAGCGGCTCAACCTACAAGGTTGGGCGAGGCCTGCTCTTTGTTGCGAACAGCGATCCCGAATATCCGTACGACGATATTTTGGTCTACGACGCAAAAAAGAGAAATCCCAGTCCGCTCGTGGTAATCCGGGACGGCGTATCTCAGCCATCTGACGCCTGTGTCGACGGCAGCAGGACATTGTACGTGGTAAATGATGGTGGGAGCGGGTCGATCTCCGAGTATCCTCTCGGAAAAGCGTCGCCATCGAAGACGATTAGCACGGGCGTAGATGAACCAGCGTTCTGCGCGATCGATCATCGTGGCGATCTTTGGGTTACCAACATAAATGCCCGCGACGTAGCCGAATACTTGCCCGGCGCTAATGCGCCGCACGCATTTATTACGGACGGCATCACGTACCTCGTAGGAATTGCAATCGACCACATCGGTAACGTCTACGTCGCTAACCACGACGGCGAGAGCGACACCAACGTTCAGGTTTATCGTTCCGGCGCTAGGAAACCATCGCGAACCATTACCGACGGCGTTGACTGGCCCGTCGGTATCGGCGTGGATGCAGCTGGGACGCTGTACGTCACGAATCTGATTCCGGGAAACATCTGTGAATACCGTCTTGGCGAGAGCAAGCCCTATCGCAAAATAACCCAAGAAATGAACGGGCCGGCAGCAGTCACCTTTGCCAGAAATGGCTGGATGTACGTCACAAACTTCGGTTCAAAGAGTGGTGGATCAGGGCCTGGGGAAGTGGTTCTTGAATTTCCACCTGGTTCGAGCCATGCCTCAAGGAACACGATAAGCGACGGACTCCGTGCGCCGGCAGGTACGGCATATTATCCCCCTCTTCTGCCGTGACGTGGAGAGCAGGTACAGGCCTGCGCTGGGCGATCGATGCTAAGGTATCTCTTGCTTTCGGCGGCAATCGTTTTCGGGGCGGCTGTCGCGGCGGCCGGCTGGGTCAATCGAGATCTCATTCGCATCAAGATCGCCTCGGTCTACGCGCGCGTTCCGCCGAAGCCCGGTGCGTCCGGTGCGCTCGCTGGAGGAACGGCCGCGCCGCTGCACGGTGACGCGCCGTGGGCGCTTTCGGCGCTGCCGGAGTGTTTGCTGCAGACCTCGGAATCGACCGGCTCGCTAGCGTACGTGCGGGCTCACCTGCCGCCCCACGCGGTCGCGATCGCGCCGCCGGCGACGCTGATCTACGGCGATTGCAGCATCAGCTTTACCGGCGACGAGGCCTACGTGCGGCGCGGCGACGATCGCTTTAGAATCCCGCCGAGCGTGCGGTTCTACCGCGCCGATGGCCTGCTTGCCCTGGTGCGCGAAACGCCGGGGCAGGTTGACTTGCGCGTCTACGAACCCGCGCGACGATGATGGGGTTATAAGTTCGCGGTGTCCATTCAAGAGGAAGTCGCCAAGCGGCGGACGTTCGCAATCATCTCGCATCCCGATGCGGGCAAGACGACGTTGACCGAAAAGCTATTGCTCTACGGCGGCGCGATCCACGTTGCGGGGCAGGTTTCGGCGCGAAAGCGGCAGCGTCAGGCGACGAGCGACTGGATGGCGCTCGAGCGCCAGCGCGGCATCTCCATCACCTCGACCGTGCTGCAGTTTCCATATCGCGACCACACGATCAATCTGCTCGACACGCCGGGACACCAGGATTTTGGCGAGGACACCTATCGCACGCTGCTCGCTGCCGACAGCGCGGTTATGCTCATCGACGCGGCCAAAGGCGTCGAACCGCAAACCAAAAAGCTCTTTGCGATCTGTCGCGAGCGGCGCATCCCGCTCTTCACGTTCATGAATAAGCTCGACCGCCCGAGCCGCGATCCACTCGAACTGCTCGACGAGCTCGAAAGCGTCTTGGGCATCGGGGCGTTCCCGATGAACTGGCCGCTTGGCAATGGCTTGGATTTCAAAGGCGTCTACGATCGGCGTACGCGCGCGGTGCATCTGTTCGAGCGCGCAGCGCACGGCGCGAAGCGCGCGGCGGTTTCGGTCATGGCCGTGCGCGACGCCCAACTGCGCGCGCTCGCGGGCGAGCCGGTGTACGCTCACTTTCGCGAAGGCATCGACCTGCTCGACGGGGCGGGCGAGCGCTTCGATCGCGCGGCGATGTTACGCGGCGAAACCACTCCGGTCTTTTTCGGCAGCGCGGTGACCAACTTCGGCGTGCAGCTCTTCCTCGACGAGTTCGTCGAGATGGCTCCGTCACCGTCGCGCCGAGCGGAGGTCGAGCCCGCCGATACGGCGTTCACGGGCTTCGTCTTCAAGATTCAGGCGAACATGGATCCGCGCCATCGCGATCGAGTGGCCTTCGTGCGGGTCTGCTCCGGCGAGTTCGCACGCGACATGACGGTCCGCAACGCGCGCAGCGGCGCGACGCTGCGCCTATCGCGGGCGATGCGGCTCTTCGCCGACGATCGCGAGTCGCTCGAAACGGCCTATGCGGGCGACGTGGTCGGGCTGGCCAACCCGGGCGCCTTCGCGATCGGCGATACGCTCTACGAAGCGTCGCCCGTGCGCTTTCCCCCGATACCGGCCTTTGCCCCGGAACATTTCGCGGCCGTCCGCAGTATCGACGTATCGGGCTACAAGTCGTTCGGAAAGGGCGTTGCGCAGTTGCGGGAGGAAGGAGCAGTGCAGGTTTTCTATCCCTGGGGAACGCCGCGAACCGAGCCGATCTTAGGCGCGGTCGGCGAGCTGCAGTTCGACGTCGCCAAGTACCGGCTCGAATCCGAGTATAACGTCGAGACGCGCTTCGACGTGCTGCCGTATTCGCTGGCGTTGCACGCCGAGGGCGAGCGCGATGCGATCGCTCGCGCGCACCTTCCGTCGAACGCCAAGCTCGTCGAGGATTGGGATCGCCGGCCGGTCGTGCTCTTCGAAAGCGAATGGAGCGTCCGTCTAGCGCAGGAGTGGAATCCGCAGCTCCGGCTGCGGCCTTTCTCCGCGCAGGCGGGTGAGGAGGCGGTTGCATGAGCTGCCGGCTCTGCGCGGCGGCGCTGCTCTGCGCCGTCATTTTAGGCTGTTCGTTCGAAAACCGCAGCGAGCGCGAGGCCGACCGCGTCACGCGCGCCGTCATCGCCAACGATCTGCGCCCCGTGCAAAACGACATCGCCAAGAGCGTTACGATCACGCGCGTGCAGGTTGCACAATGGTCGGATGAGCTCAACGCACAGGGCAAGCTGCTCTCGGTCAAAGAAACGAGCGCGGATTGCTCGCCGGGTTGGCACTGCTTCGACGTGAAGTTCCAAAAGCACGCCTACGTCGAGCGGCTGCGCTTCGACGAGAACGGAAAGGTCGTTAGCTGGAACTTTCACATGGTGCCGCAATCGTCGCACTAGCCGACGTCCAAGCGGCGGCGCAACGTCTGGCCGGGATTGCCCATCGCACGCCGGTCATCACGTCGCGGACGCTCGACGAGCGTTGCGGCGCGCGGATTTTCGTCAAGTGCGAAAACTTGCAGCGCATGGGTGCGTTCAAATTTCGCGGCGCGTATAATTTCCTTGCGACGCTGGCGCCGCACGAACGGCGGCGCGGCGTGGTGGCTTTCTCCAGCGGCAATCACGCCCAAGGCGTCGCGCTGGCGGCGCGGCTTCTCGGCATTTCGGCGACGATCGTGATGCCGACCGATGCGCCGGCCGTCAAGTTGACGGCAACGCGCGAATACGGCGCCGAGATCGTGTTGTACCGGCGCGAAGAAGCCAACCGCGAAGCGATCGCGCGCGAGATCGTCCAACGGCGCGGTGCGACGCTCGTTCCGCCCTTCGACGATGCCCGCATCGTCGCCGGTGCAGGGACCGCGGCGCTGGAGCTTCTGGAAGATGCGGCTGCGCTCGACGCGATCGTCGTGCCGCTCGGCGGCGGCGGACTCATCGCCGGGACGGCGATCGCCGCTCATGCGCTCGACGAGTCGATCGCGATCTACGGCGTCGAGCCGCAAGCCGGCGACGACTTCGCCCGGTCGCTTCAGCGCGGCGAGCGCGTCACGACCGCGGTGCCGCAAACGATCGCCGACGGGCTGCAGACGACCTCGCCGGGCGAGCTTACCTTTGCGATCGCGCGCGAACACGTTCGGGCCGTCGTAACGGTCAGCGACGGCGAGCTGCGCGACGCGATGCGCTTCGCGTTCGCGCGAATGAAACTCGTCGTCGAGCCGAGCGGGGCAGCCCCGCTCGCCGCGCTGCTCCAGGGACGCATTGCGGGCATCGCCGGCAAACGCGTCGGCGCGATCGTCAGCGGCGGCAACATCGATCCCGCGCGTTACGCGCGGTTACTTGGCGACGATGTCCCCGCAGGCGACGTATTTGCCTAGATCCGCGGCGCTCTCGTGGACGTTGATCGCGTAGGTTCCCGCGAGCAGCTTATCGATCGTTACGCCCTTCACGGTTGTCGTCGAGCTGCCGCCGGCCACGTTGGAAAGCGGATAGGCGACGCCCTTGATGCTCGCGCAGGTTCCGTCGTGAATGTGGGCGGGTTGCGCGGTTGCCGGGGCGCCCTTGAGTGCGATGACGACCTTCACGTCGGCGCCGGCTTGCGTCAGAGTAGCGGTTCCGCTCTCGCCCGAACCATTCTGGGCGTTCAGCGCGACGGTCAGCGTCGACGTCGCGGCGATCGCGGGCGAGAGTTGCGAAACCGTTAACAGTGCGAGGGCAAGGACCAGACTCGGGGATTTCATCTCGGGCTCCTTATCGAACGGACGGTTTGAAGATTTCAGGGTTGCGCTCCATTCGCGGCTTCGAGCCTCCGAACCGCTTCGGCGGCCTGCGCGGTCGGCGGCGCATCCGCGCCGTCAACCGTGTCGAGCAGGGACGCCGCCTCCCCGTTGAGCTGCGCAAAGGCCGCGGCCGCTTGGCGGTTTCCGGCCGCCTGCGACAGCGTCGCCTGCCGGTAGCTGCGGCTCATCACCGCGACGATCCGGTTCGCAAGCGCAAGCTGCCGGGCGAGCGCGCTCTGCGATATGACGACGCGCGGATCCATCACGACGACGAGCGGGCGTTCGAGCGTCTGTCCGTCGACCGTCAAGCGTACGATGTAGCGGCCGGGAAGGACCAGCGGTCCCTGGGGCACGCGCGGCGTGTCGAACGGAACGGCCGAAATCGGCAGATCCTCTTCGAGCGCCTGCGGAGCCGGCTCGCGCAAGTCCCAAACGAAGCGATGCATTCCCGCCGCGGTCGACGGTCTGGCGAACGGGCGCTCCCAATACGCCGGCTTGTCCAGATGCGGGATCGCCGCCGGCTGCGGATCGTCGCTGGAATACCGCCGCACTTCGCGTCCGGCGGCGTCGTAGATCGCAATCGCGACGCGACGGGCCGGGGCGGCCAGCGCGTAATCGACGATCGCCCCGTCGGGCGGATTTTCGCCGGTCGGCTCCTCGGGCGGCAGCGGCGTGTCGGTATTCGTGCTGCGTCGTACGCGGTAGGCGAGTTCGGGGGCAAAGAGATGCGCCACGCGAGTCTCGTCCTGAGCTGCTCGAAGGGCGCGCCCGGCTGCCAGCTCGCGCAGCGGCTCGACGTCGTCGAGGATCCAGAAGCCCCGGCCATGCGTCGCGACGATCGCGTCGTTTTGATGCACGATCACATCGCGCACGGACGTGTGGGGCAGGTCGAGCTGCAGCGACTGCCAGTGAGCGCCGGAATCGAACGAAACGTCAACCCCGTTCTCGGTAGCGGCGTAGAGAAGACGCGGCTCGACCGGATCTTGACGCACGGCATTGACCGGCTGATCCGGCAAACCGTCGACCGTCAACTGCCACGTTCTTCCGCCGTCGTGCGTGACGTAAACGTACGGCCGCAGATCGTCGAGCCGAAAGCGGTTGACGGCAACGAAGGCCGTCTCGTTATCGACCCTTGACGCGTCGATCTGTGCGATCTTGCTCCACGGCGTCAACGCCGGCGGCGTGACGTTCTTCCAGTGCGCGCCGCCATCGCGCGTGATCCAGACGAGACCGTCGTCGGTTCCCGCCCAAATGGTCCCCTCCGATTCGTACGACGGTGCGATTGCGTAGACGACGCCGCGATGGGTGCCGTTCTGCGGATCGTCGGCTTCGAACGGCCCCAGTACCGGCGGAACGCCCGGATCCGCGCGCGTCAAATCAGGGCTGATCGGCCGCCAGCTCCGGCCGCCGTCGGTCGTCATGAAGATGACGTTGGAACCGAAATAGAGACGCCTGCGATCGAGCGGATCGAACGCGAGCGGTTCGGTGCGCACCGTGCGGTACCGTTTCGAGGGTAATGCGATCGGCGAAACCTCTTGGGTTTGACCCGTGCGCTCCTCGAATTTTTCGACCTTTCCACCGAAAAAGACGCCGGGATGGAGCGGATCGGGAACGACGTAGCCGTACTCTTGCGCGCCGGCCGTCTCCCAATCGCGTTGCGTCGTTTCGCCCCAATCGCCGCGACTGCGCACGCAGGCCGAGCCGCTCTCCTGTTGACCGCCGCAGATCCAGTACGGAAAGCGGTCGTCGGCACTGACGTGATACATCTGCGCGGTCGGCTGGTTATACCACGAGCTCCAAGTCGCGCCGCCGTCGACGGAAATCGTAGCGCCCTGATCGCTGGCCAGCGCGACGATCCTGGAGTCGCGCGGATTGATCCAAACCGTGTGGTAATCGTCGCCGCCGGGCGCGCCCTTGATCGCGACCAGGGTCCGGCCCCCGTCGGTCGAGCGGTACGTCGACGTATTCGTCAAATAGACCGTCTGCGGATCGCGCGGATCCACGGCGAGTGAGATCAAATCGTCGCCGCGCTGCGCGACTTCGTCGGCATCGTTGACGCGCGTGAAGCGTGCACCCGCATCGTCGCTGCGGTAGAGCGCTCCGCCCTCGTCGCCCCTCGTTTCGACGTCGGCGTAGGCGTAGACGATTCGCGAGTCGCTGGGGGCCACCGCGACCTCCGCGCGTCCGATGCGCGCCGGCAAACCCGCGGTCAATCGACTCCACGTCGTCCCGCCATCGGTCGATTTGAAAATGCCGCTTCCCGGAATCTCAAACGAGCCGCCGATCTCCCACGGCGCCTGGCGCGCTGCCCAGAGCGTCGCATAGACGACGTGTGAATTCTGCGGATCGAGGACGACGTCGAACCCGCCGGCGTTCTCGTTTTCGAACAGTACGCGCTGGAACGTCGCCCCGCCGTCGAGTGACCGGTAGATCCCCCGCTGCGAATTCGGTCCGAACGGATGGCCGAGCACGGCAACGAACAAGCGGTGAGCGTCGGCCGGATCGACCGCCATCGAAGCGATTTGCTGTCCGTCGCGCAGCCCGAGATGGACCCAGGTCGCGCCGCCGTCGGTCGATTTGTAGACGCCGTCGCCGACGGAAACGCTGCGCAGAATGTTGGCCTCGCCGGTGCCGACCCAG
>JASHOM010000059.1 GCA_030041115.1 Vulcanimicrobiota bacterium
GCGCGCTCGTAGGTGCCGTCGTACTCCAGGCCGAGCGTGAAGCGCTGACCCACCGGGCGGCTCGTGACGATCGTAAAGAGATGGACGAAGTCGTCGCCGAACGGCCCCCACTCATAGTTCGTGTCGATCGGAGAGGGCGTTCCGTCGCGATATCCGACCGGGAGCTGGAAGAGTTCGAACGGCTGCGTGACGCCGTCGCGATAGCAGGGATAGCCCGTGAAGCTCGATTGATAGAGAATCGGGCCGCTGCAGCCGGGACCCGCGGGAATGCCGTAGCTGCGCAACTGGCCGTTGGCCACGCCCCAGCCGTCGAGCGAAAAGAGATTCTTGAAGGCGACGTTCAAGAAGGTTTGCGTGTCGGCTTGGTGGACGGCGCCCGAGTCGTCGAGAAAGCGGTCGACGTCGTAGAAGATGCTGTAGTTCTTGATTGCCGGCGACGATCCGATCGCGTCGGCGTAGAACTGCGGGCCGCGAATGTCGGAGTTCGCCGTGTAGCCGTCGATCGGATCGTAGTTCGGCGAGATGTCCAGGTAACCGCCGTTGAATTCGAGATCGCCTTTGTGCCGGTCGATCATGATTTGCGTGAGGTCGGCGTCGCCTTGCGGAACCCAGGACCCGTCCTCGAAGGAGTGATCGAAGAAGTAGATCATTCCGTTTTGATAATCGCGCGCTTCGGCGCCCGCTTCCACGGTGTCGTCGCTGCCGGCAATGCTGTGGTCGGCGAAGACGCCGTCGCTCCAATAGATGAACGATCCGTTCGGCAGCGCGTGCTCGTATCCGTAGGCCTGATCGCTGAACGTGTTGTCGTTCGTTTCGTCGTAACCGTGAAAGGTGAGCACGCCGAAGCTTTGGTCGCCGAACGTGCCCTCGACTTTTGCGCCGCTGTCGAACGGCCCGACCGAGGGCGAGTAGAAGACGAGATCGGAGGCCGTCGAGTAGGCGCCCACCGGCGTCCGCGGGCCCGATGCGGCGTTGATGAAGGCCGCGCCTTGCGCGAAGAACGGCCGGTACTCGACGAGCTGGCGCTCGAACTCCTGCGGCACGATCGTCTGCTGATCGATCTCGACGTTCGAAAAGTCGGGATTGAGGGTTCCCACGAAGCGAATCGTCGGCGTCAACGGATAGCTGAGGTCGGCGCCGATCATGCGCACGTTCATCGGCAAGAACGTGCCGTTGGCTTGCTGGAAGAGATTGCGGTCTTCGCCGATGCTCTCGAGTCCGTAGGCGTCGAGACGCGCTTTGGGCCGTTTCGCCGCCGACGCGGCGATATCGAAGACGCCGCCGCCCCAAAAGCGCGTGTCGTTGGTAAACGTCGGCCAGTTGCCGCTGGAAGAATCCGACATGATCGGATTCCAGGCCCAGACCAGATGCTCGCCGTGGGCCGCGACTTGCCGGACGAACTGCAGTTGCCAGGTCTGCTTACCGCCGTGCGGCACGCGCAAGACGTCGAGCGGAATGATCAAGACCGCGTTCCAGGATTCGCCGGTAATTTTGCCCGCCGCGCTCCAGCGCGGACGAAAGCGAACGTTTTCGTTTGACTGCTCGTAGCGAATGCCGCGCGGCGTCGCTTCGAAGTAGTACGCTTGCCCGCCGCCCCCGCCGTTGGCGATGCCGATCCCGACGAAATCGTCGATGCCGAAGCCCACGTCGTTCGTCGTTTGCGTCGCGGTTACGGGGACTCCGGGCTGGGCGGCTTTGAAGCCGACGTAGAGATTCCGGTCGTCGTAGAGCAGATAGGCCGTCGTTGCGTAGCGCGACGCAGCGCGCGTCGTCACGTTCTCCCAGGGGCTGCCGCCGTCGGGTACCTGCCCCGCCGTCCAGGCGGGATCGGCGAGCGATGCGTCGAGCGCCAGCGGATGCGGCGCCCGTGCCACCGGGAACGAGAAGGCCGAGTCCACCGCTGCGCGCGCCGGCGCGCACGCAAACCCGAGGACCGCCACGAGATAGACGGCATAAAATAACGAGCGCAATCCAACCACTTTCAGGCGCCTGTTCCGGAAGTTTACGCGCGACCCGCCGCCGCGCGTCATCAACGAGTCATCAAATTTGAGCTCAATGGTGGTCGGTGCGCGGTAGAATCTCGCGCGCGAGCAGCTCGTCGACCAACTCGACGAGTCCTCGGGCGGCCGCGTCGAGCAGCGCGCGCCCTTTTTCGGGTGTTGCCTTCGTCGGGTCGCCCATGACGCCGCTGCGGCTGAGGCGGCTCCAATGCTCCATCATCATGAGCGGGCCGTCGCCGGCGACGAGGTCGGTCCAGTAGTTCTTCGAGGGGCGATGCGCGAGCTCCGCGACCGCTTGGCCCATGTCGACCAGCTCCGGACGCAGCGCGAGATAAAGCGAGGTCTCGAACTCGCACGCGTGGTTCATGCCGCCGACCGGTTCCGATTCGCGCAGCGATTCGGCGACTTCGCGCACGCCTGGGGCGGACCAATAGTTTATCGCGGCGGCCAGCGCGTCCGTCTGCACGGTGCACAGCCGCGCGATGACGTCGACGAAGGGCGTGTTGCTGCCGTGCCCGTTCACGATCAGGATCCGTTTGAAACCGTGATGGGCGAGGCTCGTGCAGACGTCGAGTCCGTACTCGATGAGCGTGTGGGGACCGATCGTCAGCGCGCCGGGAAAGTCCATGTGATGCGGACTGTAGCCGTGATTGATCGCCGGAACGAGGACGACTCGATCGGGCGCCTGCGCGGCGGCCAGCTCGCAGACGCTCGTGCAGAGCAGCAGATCGGTGTCGACCGGCAAGTGCAGGCCGTGATCCTCGAGCGTGGCGACGGGCACGATCGCGACGCACGGCCGCGCAGCCGCGGCCTTCACTTCGGGCCACGTCATCTCCCCGTAGCGATACTTACCTGCCATCGCGCGCATATTCTCGCCCGGCGTCCCGCCATCCTGAGAGTGTCGTCCCGAGCGGAGTCGAAGGATGGCGCAACAGTGACAAACGCTAAGCGCGCGCTGCGGTTCGTGGCGCTGATGGGTGTCGTCAACCTCTTTGCCGACTTCACGTACGAAGGAGGACGCGGCGTGGCCGGCGCGTTTCTCGGCCACCTCGGCGCGAACGGAGCGGTGGTGGGCATCGTCGCGGGCGCGGGCGAGCTGGCCGGCTACGCGATTCGGTTGCTCTCGGGTTTCATCGCCGATCGCACCGGCCTGTACTGGATCGACATGTGGGTCGGCTACGTGATCAACCTGCTCTGCGTCCCGGCGCTCGCGCTGGCCGGAAGCTGGCCGGCCGCCGCGGGGCTGCTCATCGGCGAGCGAATCGGACGCGGCGTGCGCAAACCGATGACCGCGGCGCTGCTGTCGCACGCCGCCCGAACGCTCGGCGGGGGCCGCGTCTTCGGATTCAATGAAGCCCTCGATCAAATCGGTGCAACGCTCGGACCGATCGCGGTCGCCGTTGCGATCGCGCACGGCGGCTTTAGAGTGGGATTCGGCATGCTGATCGTTCCGGCGCTGCTGACGCTGGGCGCGCTCTCACTGGCAACGATCGCGGGAAAGCAGATCGTTCCGGACCGGATGGACGACGGCGGGCCGATCGTCAAGCACTGGCCCACCTTTCGCCGCTATGCGACCGGCGGCGCGCTCGTCGCGGCGGGATACGTCGACTTTGCGCTCATCGCATTTCACTTCTCACGCGACGGCGTAATGCCGGTGCCGGCAATTTCGATCGCGTTTGCCGTCGCCATGGCCGTCGGCGCAATTTCCGCGCCGGTCCTTGGGCGGCTCTTCGATCGTTTCGGCCGGCCGATCATCGTGCTCGCGCTCGCGCTCACGGCGGCGGCGACGCCGCTTGTCTTTTTGGGGCGCGGCGCGCTGGCCGAAGCGGGCGTCGCGCTCTGGGGCGTGGGAAGCGCGGTGCAGGACGCGTTGCTGCTCGCGCTGATAGCCGGGCTGCTCGCGCAGAAGCGGCGAGCGACGGCGTTCGGCCTGTACGATCTCGTTTTCGGCGTAGCGTGGTTCGCCGGCAGCGCGATCGCCGGCGTCCTGGTCGACCGCTCGATCGCCGGCCTGGTAATCTTCTCGATGCTGCTTCAGTTGTGCGCGATTCCGTTTTTCGCGTGGCCTTCCGGCCGCGATCGAACGCCCGCTTGCGCTTAACGCGCGCGTCATTGGGAATCAGGGAGCCATGAAAGCACTCCTTGCAATTCTCACGGCGGCAGCGGGCATGCTTGCCGGCGGCGCGGCGGCAAGCGCGCAGGCAGCGCCCCCGCCCGGAGGTCCGCCCCCGCCCTATAACGACTCAGCGTGCGGAGCCTGGCAAGGCGACGTATGGACGCCCAACGGAGAGTGTCCGAGCACCTCGTACAAGCACCAGGTCGTCGCCGGAACGATCGTCAGCGTCAAGGGGCACCTGGTGACGCTCCAACAGACGGATCGGCAGGTCGTCATCGACGACTCGGCCGCGCTCAACAATCAAACGACCGGACGCGTCGCCGTGGGACGGCAGATCGTCGCGCACGGCTACTGGATGGGCGAGAACTTCTACGCGACGGCGATAACCGGGGGCCAGCCTCCGCCGGCCACCGGTCCATAACCACCCCCGGAACGGACGCTAACGGCGCCGGACGTTGCGGCTTCCGGTGACCGTTACGTCGACCGCCTTCGACGCGATTCCGTTGGCGACGACTTGCAGCGAGGCGGCGCCCGACGCGATCTTACTGGGCACGTCGAAATAGGTCCACACTTTCTTGCTGCCCGTGGCGACCGCCATCGTGCTGTGGTCGTGCGTGTACGCGTAGTAAACGTTGCCGCTCGAGTTCATCGTGATGCGAACCAGCGGATAGTTCGTCGCGTTTTGGAATTCGTCGCCGAACGACATCGCCTGACTCAGACCGTTGAACTGCGTTCCGATGATCTTGTACGTCTTACCGGCGGTGACGCTCGAAGGGGCCGAGGTAATCGTGGGCGCCCAACTCGACTTCGGCGAGCCCGGCGGCGTATAGAGCACGACGCTGGAGTAGCCCGACATCATGATCTGACCCGTCGGCAGGAGGATCGGCGGTCCGACTTCGGATTCGCCGTTGACTTCGGTGAACGTGGAGCCGTTCCAATCGTAGAGCGCGCCGCTGTCGCCGAAGACGAACACGTCGCCGCTCGGCGCCAGCACGGCGTACGAGTCGCCCGCATTATCGCCGTTGGGGAAATCCGGACCCTGAGCCCAGGTTCCGGCCTTGCTTCCGGTCGAGTAATAGATTGCGGTATGACCCGCGCCGTAACCGCTCGTGTACGATCCGGTGTAAAAGACCGAGCCGTCGGGACGCAAGATCGACGGGCCGATCTCGCCCGGCGGGAGGTAGCAGTCCTTCGGCTTCGGGCCGTACTGCAAGCATGAATGGTACGGTGAGGGCGAGTGCAGATCGACGATCGTCGAGCCGGCGCTGGTCCACTTGCCGGCCTGCGGATCGTAAATCTCGGAGTTGGGCGCATCCTTCACGTCGGCGGTGAGCACCGTGCCGTTGGCCAGCAGCGTCCAGCCCTCTTCCGCGTTGAAGTCGGCCTTGCCCGAATCGCTGACATGATGCCACTTGAGCGTCTTGGGGTCGAGCTCGGCATCCCAGTTATGCAGCTTGTCGCCCATGAGCAGCTTCCCGTCGGGCAGCACGCTCGTTGGAGAATCGCCGATCCACTTCCAGCGCGCGGGATGGCCCAGCGGCGTCCATTTATTCGTCTTCGGATTGAAAACGGCGCCGAGATTGACGAGCTGCAGTTGGTATTTGCCTCCTTCGTTGTATTCGCCACCGCTCATGACCAACTCGCCGTTCGCCAGCACGGCTGAGGCGCCCGCATAGGGTGCATAGCCGGATTGCAGCGAGCCGACTTGAGTCCACGTGCCGTCGCTGTAGCCGCCCTCCGAGTCGGGCTGGTAACGGTACCACGTGTTCCAGTTATCGCCGCTCTGAGCGAGCACCGAGCCGTCGGTGAGCAAAAAGGCCAGGACCATCGGCGCCGGCGGCTGATTTCTTACCTTTGTGAAGCTGCCGGGATGACCGGCGCGCATCGCGTCGAGCGTCTGCGGTGCGATGCCGGGAAGGGTTGATTGCCCTCCGGCACACCCGGCAAGCCCGGCGGAAGTGACGGCAGCGAGTGCAACGAGTGCCGATTTGATGGTCATGCGAAACACGCGAACCCTCCAATTCGAGAAGTCTGGGAAGACCGACCCTTTTGAGGTCCAGCTTGCTTTTCCCCGCTTCGGGCGTTATTTGGCGACGGGAAAGTGCTTCACCCAAATGCAACGTGTCGCCGCAGGAGGAGGATCGCGCCGTGCTCCATCGTTCGCTCGCCGTCCTAACGCTGCTCGCCGCCGCGAGTTGGCCGCTGCCGGCACTCGCGCAGCAGGTCACCGTCACCATTAACGGCCGGCCGTTCTCGTTGAATCCCGGACCGGTCGAACGCACGGGGCGCGTCTTCGTGCCGCTGCGCGGCGTCTTCGAGCGGCTCGGCGCCGGCGTCGTCTACTCGGCGGGCACGATCAACGCGACCAAAGACGGCACGACGATGTCGTTGCACATCGGCTCGACGCAGGCCACCGTGAACGGACAGCCGCAGATTCTCGACGTCGCGCCGTTCATCATCGGCGCAACGACGTACGTCCCGCTGCGCTTCATCGCGCAGGCGCTCGGCGCAAACGTCGGCTACGACGAATCCACGCGCGTCGTCGCGATCGAGATGGCGCACCAGCTCCCGCCGCAGCCGCCTCCGCCCGTGCGTCCGCCCGCCCCGCGTCCACCGCCGCCCAATCCTGCGCAGGAAGTGTATTTGCGCGCGCAAGAACCGCCGCCGGGCACGCAGACGTCCGACCGCTTCGCGGTCGTCGCGGCGCGCTTTTCGCGTAACGTGCAAGCCGCGAGCGTGCGCGTTCGGCTCGACGGCAACAACGTCACGTATCGCAGCGGCGTTTCGTCGACCGGCTTTTCGTATAAACCGCCCGCGCCGCTGGACTTCGGCATGCACAGCGTGCGCGTCGACGGCCGCGCTTCCGGCGGCATGGGCTTCGATCGCTCCTGGACGTTCAACGTCACCCGGTCCGCGCCGGCGCCGATCCGTCTGACGATCTCCGAGCCGGCGCCCAACGCTCCGATCGGACGCAGCTTCGCCGTCGTGGGAAACACCGCCGCCAACGCGAGCGTGCGCGTTACCGCCGGTGCGACGCCGTCCTCGACGGGACAGTTCGACGGCACGACCGAGGCCGGGCCCAGAGGCAACTTCAAGCTGCGCGTTACGTTGCGGACGCTGCTCGGCCAGCAGGCCGTCAGCGTCAAGGTCACCGCGACCGATCCGGCGACGGGACGGACGGCGCAGACGGCGTTACAACTGCGTTTGAGCCAATAAAAAAGGCCGCCGGCATTCGAGCTGCGACGTTTAGCCGCAGAGCGCGGCGCGCAGTACGATTTGCGTCGACCGGCGCGTCGAGCGAATCTGCACGCCGTCCATGAACGCGTGCATCAATTCGATGCCGCGGCCGCGATCGTCGCGGCGCACGAAGGGCCGCCAGCGTCCGAAATCCTCCACCGTGAGAGTGAGCTGCCCTTCCTCGTTCCCGAGCTGTAAGCGAAGCAATCCCGGCGGCGCGCCGCGATAGGCGTGCTCGATCGCGTTGGCGACGGCTTCGCCGAGCGCGACGAGCATGCCGAAGCGCCGCTCTTTTTCGATGCCCAGCAGCTCCATCTCGCCGGCCGCAATTCCGCGTATCAGCGTGGCCGCGACGGGAACGGCGGAGAAGACGTAGGACGGCACCGGATCGGCGCGCGACAGAAAGAGCACGGCCGCGTCGTCGCGATTGAAGCTTCCGCTAAAGATGCGCTCGTTCACCGCGAGCGCCGGGTCCGCGGAGGCCGCCGGGTCCTTGTGCCACTCGAGCGCCAAGGCGCGCACCGCTTCGGCCAAGCGTTTCTCGCCGTTGATCAAGTCGCGCTCGTTCTCGATGAGTCCGTCGGTGTAGAACATCACGTGCGCACCTTGCGGCAGCGTGAACGTCCAGTCGTAGCACTCGAGCGAGTCGACGCAGCCGAGCGGAAGACTTCCGGAGGGGAGGCGGCGCACGAGACCGTTCGCGAGCGCGATGATCGGCGGCGGATGTCCGGCCACGGCATAGGTCAACCGGCTCGATTCCGGATCGTAGATTCCGAAGATCGCGGTGACCATGCCGATCGATTCGCGCAACGCGATGATTCGGTTGACGTAGTCGAGCACCGCCGCCGGCGACGTGGCGGCGACGGCCGCCGTTCGAATGGCCTGGCGCACTTCGCCCATGATGACCGCTGCTTCGAGGCCGTGACCGGCGACGTCGCCGACGGAGATCGCAAGGCCCCGGTCCGGCAGCGGGAACGCGTCGTACCAATCGCCGCCGACTTCGGCTTCATCGCTCGCCGGGCGGTACGCGGCGTGGAATTCGGCGCCGGGCATGTCGGGCAGATGCTCGGGAAGCAGCGCGCGCTGCAGCCGGTCGGCAACCCGATGTTCGCGTCGCATGAGCACTTTGCCGCCGAGCGCCACGCCAAGCTCCGTCGCGAGCACGTGCACCGCTTTGCGCGTGACTTCGTCGAACCCATTCGGCGAGGAGGTGGCGCAGAGAAGTTTCCCCAACGTTCGCCGTCCATCGCTGAGCTGCTCGGCAATGTCGGCGCGCTCGGCGGTCGCATCGGGGGGCGTGCCCGCGCTTACCGTGAAGCGCTCGCGCTCGAGCGCAAGACCCGAGACGTCGATCTCGCAATAGTCGCCGAAGTTGCCGGCGAGCACGCCCGCGAACTCCGACAGGGCGTCGCGCAGATCGGAATGATGCGTCAGCGCGCGCCCCGCATCGACCAAAACGTCCAGCACGCGGCCGAGCCGCTCCGCCGAAGCATCAAGCGAGCGCACCACACGTTCCTTTCCAGGTCCGCGCGAGTTTAAACCTCCGCCTTGCGGGGTAGCTTCCGGTGAACGAGCCGAGGGCTAACCTGGGGAGACCGTACATGACGACCATCGCTCCTACGAGAGAGTCGAATGCACTTGGTCAGCGCCGCCTTCTTTCGGCGCTGCGGGCGTTTCGTCGCGGCGATTTTACCGCGCGTCTTCCGCACGACCTGTCCGGAATCGACGGCGACATCGCCGAAGCGTTCAACGATTGCATCGAGCTCAATTCCGCGCTCGCCAAGGAGCTCGAACGCGTCAGCGCCGTCGTCGGTCGCGAAGGTCGCATCGCGCAGCGCGCGTCGCTGGGCGCGGTGCGCGGTTCCTGGTTCGGTTACGTAGATTCCGTCAATCGGTTGATCGGCGATCTCGCGCAGCCCATGGCCGAAGCCGGGCGAGTTCTCGGCGCGGTTGCGCGCGGCGATCTCTCGCAGAGCATGGCACTCGAAATTCAGGGCCGGCCGCTCAAAGGCGAGTTTTTGCGTTCCAGCCGCATCATCAACACGATGGTCGATCAGCTCAACGCCTTCGCTTCCGAGGTGATTCGCGTCGCGCGAGAGGTCGGTTCGGAAGGCAAGCTGGGCGGTCAAGCCGTCGTCAAAGGCGTCGCCGGGACTTGGAAGGATTTGACGGACTCGGTGAACACGATGGCCGGCAATCTAACCAACCAAGTTCGTAACATCGCCGACGTGACCACCGCCGTCGCCAACGGCGATCTCTCCAAAAAGATCACCGTCGAAGCGCGCGGGGAGATTCTCGAACTCAAGGGCACGATCAACACGATGGTCGATCAGCTCAACGCGTTTGCGTCGGAGGTCACGCGCGTTGCACGCGAAGTCGGCTCCGAAGGAAAGCTCGGCGGACAGGCGACCGTCAAAGGCGTGGCCGGGACTTGGAAGGATTTGACGGACTCAGTCAACACGATGGCCGGCAATCTGACCAACCAAGTTCGTAACATTGCCGACGTGACCACCGCCGTCGCCAAAGGCGACCTTTCGAAAAAGATCACCGTTGACGTCAAGGGCGAGATTCTCGAGCTCAAAGACACGATCAACACGATGGTCGATCAGCTCAACGGATTTGCGTCGGAGGTCACGCGCGTCGCGCGCGAAGTCGGCTCCGAGGGAAAGCTCGGCGGACAGGCTGCCGCCGCCGGCGTCGCGGGGACTTGGAAGGATTTGACGGACTCGGTGAACACGATGGCCGGCAACCTCACATCGCAGGTTCGCAACATCGCCGACGTGACGACCGCGGTTGCAACGGGCGACCTCTCGAAGAAGATCACCGTTGACGCGCGCGGTGAGATTCTCGAGCTCAAAGGCACGATCAATACGATGGTGGATCAGCTCAACGCGTTTGCGTCGGAGGTGACGCGCGTTGCGCGCGAGGTGGGCTCCGAAGGCCGGCTCGGCGGCCAAGCCGAGGTACAGGGCGTCAGCGGAACGTGGAAGGATTTGACGGACTCCGTAAACTTCATGGCGTCGAATCTTACCTCGCAGGTTCGCAACATTGCCGACGTGACGACGGCCGTGGCCAAGGGCGATCTCTCCAAGAAGATTACCGTCGACGTTCGCGGCGAGATCTTGGAGCTGAAGAACACGATCAACACGATGGTCGATCAGC
>JASHOM010000060.1 GCA_030041115.1 Vulcanimicrobiota bacterium
AAATCCAGACCTTCACGCCGATGCGTCCGAACGTCGTAAAGGCTTCCACCTGCGCGTAGTCGATGTCGGCGCGCAGCGTGTGGAGCGGAACCTTGCCGTCGGCGTTGTGCTCGGTGCGCGCGATCTCGGCGCCGCCCAGACGCCCCGAAACCTGAACCTTGATGCCGCGCGCGCCCGCCCGCATCGTTCGCATGATCGCCTGCTTCATTGCGCGCCGGAAGGCAATGCGTTTCTCGAGCTGGTCCACGATGTTCTGCGCGACGAGCCGCGCGTCTAATTCCGGATGCTGGATCTCCATCACGTTCACGGCAACGGTTTTGCCGGTGAGCTGCTCGAGGTTCTTTCGGATGTCGTCGATGCCGACGCCGCGCTTGCCGATGATGATGCCGGGCTTTGCGGTGTTGACGATCACGCGAGCCTGATTGGCGCGCCGCTCGATTTCGATTTTACTGATCGAGGCCGAACGCATCCAGCGATTGAAAGACTTGCGGATCGCGACGTCCTCGTGCAGCCAGTCGACGTAGTGTTTCTTCTCGAACCAGCGGCTATCCCAAGTGCGCGTGATTCCCAAGCGCATGCCGACCGGATGAATCTTCTGCCCCATTACCCTTCCTTGCTCTCCGATGCGGCTCCGGCCGCAGCGGCTGCCGCGCGGCGGCGCGCAGCCGTCCGTTTGCGACCGCCTTTCGCCGGCGCTTCGCCCGCCGCGCGTCGCGTCGAGCGCGCGGCCTGGACCGATGCTCCGGCGGCTTTCTTGCGCGGCTTGGCGGGCGGCGACTCGCTGACGACGACCGTCACGTGCGAGAGCCGCTTGCGCTTAAAGGCCGCGCGCCCTTGGGCGCGCGGATCGAGCCGCTTGGTGAAGCGGCCACCCGGCCCGCCGTCGACGGTGATGCGGCTGATATAGAGCTCGTCGGCATTCATGTCGTGATTGTTGCTCGCGTTGGCGACGGCGCTGCGCACGAGCTTCTCGATCGGCTCGGCTGCGAACACCTCGGCGAACTTCAGGACGACGAGCGCCTCGCGCACGCTGCGTCCGCGAATTGCATCGGCGACGCGGCGCAGCTTACGCGGCGCGGTTCGCACGAATCGCAAATGCGCAACCGCTTGCGGCATCGAATCGCTCACGGCTTGACGGTGGCCTTCTCGCCGCCATGGCCGCGGAAGTGGCGGGTCGGCGCGAACTCGCCGAGTTTATGTCCGACCATGTTTTCAGTGACGTAAACCGGAATGTGCGTCTTGCCGTTGTGAACGCCGATCGTATGACCGACCATCGCCGGCAGCACGGTCGAAGCGCGACTCCACGTCTTGATCACGCGCCGTTCGCGCGTCTCGTTGAGGCGTTCGATCTTTGCCACGAGATGGCTCGCGACGTACGGACCCTTCTTCAACGAGCGCGACATTATTTCGCGCCTCGCCGGCGAACGATCATCTTCGATGTGCGCTTGTTCCGGCGCGTCTTCTTGCCCATGGTCATTTTCCCCCACGGCGTCGTCGGCGGCCGGCCCGAAGTCGAGCGCGCCTCGCCGCCGCCGTGCGGATGATCCACCGGATTCATCGCGATGCCGCGCACGTGCGGACGCTTTCCCAAATGGCGCGAACGCCCGGCCGTCCCGATCACTTGGTTCTCGTGCTCTACGTTTCCGAGCTGGCCGATGGTCGCGCGGCACGCGACGTGAATCTTGCGCACCTCGCCCGAGGGCATCCGCACTTGCGAATAGTCGCCTTCCTTGGCCATCAGCTGAGCCGCGACGCCCGCGGAGCGCACGAGTTTCGCGCCCTCGCCGGCACGCAGTTCCACGTTGTGAATGACCGTACCGACGGGAATGTTACGGATCGGCAGCGCGTTGCCGATCTTGATGTCGGCGCTCGGCCCCGATTCGACGAGCTCGCCGACCTGCAGCCCGAGCGGCGCGAGAATGTAGCGCTTCTCCCCGTCGCGGTAGTTGAGCAGCGCGATGCGGCAGGATCGGTTCGGATCGTATTCGATCGTCGCCACCTTCGCCGGAATGCCGTCTTTGGAGCGCTTGAAGTCGATGATGCGATAAAGTCGGCGCGTGCCGCCGCCGCGATGGCGCACGGTGATATGACCGTTGTTGTTTCGGCCGGCGTGCTTTTTGCGAACCTCGACGAGCGACCGCTCCGGCGCGACCTTCGAAAGCTCCGAAAAATCCAACGTCGTCACGAATCGCTTGCCGGGCGAGGTGGGCCGATACTTCTTTACCGGCATGACAGCCTATTGCTCAAAGTAGTTGACTCCGCCCAGCTCGATCTTTTGACCGGCTTTGATGGTGACGATGGCTTTCTTGTAATCGCTTTGCTTGCCGGACGTGCGCACGCCGCGCCGCGCGAAGTTGCGCGCCTTCCCGCGCACGTTGACCGTATTGACGTGCAGAACGTTGACCTTGAAGATCTCTTCGACGGCGTGGCGGATCTGCGTCTTGGTCGCTCGAGGGTGGACTTCGAACGTATACTGGTGGGCCAGGGCGTCGGCCATGGCCTTCTCGGTGATTCTCGGAGCCACGATCACGTCACGCGCGTCCATCGGCGTTCTCCTTGCCGATTGCGAAACGCGCTTGGAGCGCATCGTATGCCGCGGTCGTGAAAACGAGCCGCTCGAAACGCAGCACGTCCTTCACGTCGAGCGCTCCCTCGGCGGTAATGCTGACGCGCGGCAGATTGCGGCTGACGCGTTCGAGCCTACTCGCGTGCGGCTCGTCGCGCCGGCAGACGATCAGCGTCGTCGGTCCCGTGCGCGCCGCTTTCGCCGTGCCGAACAGCACCTTGGCGAACGCCGCCGTCTTCTCAATCTCGAACGCTCCCGTCTCCAAGAGCGTCACCGCATCGTGCGCGAAGCGATCGGCCAACGCGGTAACGAACGCGAGGCGGCGTTCCTTCTTATTGAGCCCTTCGACATAGCTGCGCGGCTGCGGGCCGAAGACGACGCCGCCATGCCGCCATTGCGGCGAGCGGATCGAGCCTTGCCGCGCCCGGCCGGTTCCTTTCTGGCGCCACGGTTTGCGGCCGCCGCCCGCAACCTCGTCACGCTTGCGCGTCGAAGCCGTGCCGGCACGCGAATTCGCGAATTCGCGATGCACCGCCCGAAACACGACGTCGAGCCTCGCCTTCCCGTCGCCGGTGAAGAGCGCCGGCCGCTCGATCTCGCGAACGACCGTACCGCTCGCGTCGATAACGTTGGGCATCTTACTGCTTGGCTCGCGCGACCTTAACGCTCTCGCGAACGACGACCAACGAATTCCTGGCGCCGGGAACCGCACCCCGCACCAACAGCAGGTTGCGATCGTCGTCGGCCCTGATCACTTCCAGATTCTGCAGCGTCGTGCGGTCGGTACCGAAGTGGCCGGGACGCCGGCTCCCCTTCGTCGTGCGGCCGGCATTCGTGTCGCCGTTGGAAGCCGGCTGCCGATGGATCATCGAACCGTGGCTCGCGCCGCCTCCTCTGAAGTTGTGGCGCTTGATGCCGCCGGCAAAGCCATGCCCCTTGGAAACGCCCGTGACGTCGACCCGGTCGCCGGGCTCGAAGCCCGCGACCGTCACGCTCGCTCCGACCTCTTCGTCGCCGAATCCGGTGCGAAACTCCCGCACGAAACGAACCGGTTCAACGGCCTGCTTCTTGAAATGTCCGTCCAGCGCGCGCGTCAGGCGGCGCCGTTTGACCGGCTCGAAACCTAAAGCGACGGCATCGTAGCCGTGCTTTTCCTTCGTCCGGCGTTCGACGACCGTACAGGGACCGGCGGCTATCACCGTCACGGGCACGGCGTGCCCATCGGCGGTGAAGAGGCTGGTCATCCCGACTTTACGGCCCAGGATGTTCTTCAATGCGTCTCTTTCGGGTGTTGATACGAATGGCCACGGATCCAGGCGTATTGCTCGCGTGAATCGCAACCCCGGAAGTTTACCAGGACCTTCGCACCAGGTCAAGATTTGCGCACGCGTTGGAACAAAGCGCGCACGAATGCGTACTACCCGCATGACGCTACGAGCGGTAACGCCCGCGCTCGGCCTCGTTCTTCTGCTCGCCGCGACGGGCGACCCCACGGCGCCGCCCTCCACGAAAGCGCTGCTCGACGCGCTCGGAAAGGCGACGCTCAGCCGCTCGCTCGCTTCTATCTCATCGATCCACACCTCGGGCGCCGTCGAGGTCCTCGGGCTTCGCGGGCGCGCGCAGGAATGGGACGATCTGCGCAGCGTCCGGTTCGCAACGGCGCAGAACGCATCTGCCCTCAGCGGCGCCGCCGGCTGGGACGGCAAAGCCGCCTGGAATCAGGATTACTCCGGACTGGTCACGATAGATGGCGGCGCGGCCGGCCGATTGCAGTCCATCGACCAAGCATATCTGGTCAATCTGCGGTACCTGCGTGCGGACGCCGGGGGCGCCACGGTCGTCTACGCCGGGCGGCGCACCCAGAGCGGTAAAACCTACGACGTGCTCGCGTTGACCCCGCCGCACGGCAGCGAGGTCGATCTTTGGATCGACCCGTACTCGCATCTCATCGCGCAAGAGACCGGCACCATCGGGATCGTCTCGTTCGCCACCGTGCTCTCGGACTATCGACGCGTCGACGGTCTGGTCTATCCGTTCGAAACGACCACCCGGACGTCGGAGGGCAACTCGTCGAGCGAGCGGGTCACGTCGCTCGAGCTCAACGCCGACGTGGCGGAACGAGTGCGAATGCCCGCCTCGAGCGTGCACGACTTTACGATCGCCGGCGCTGCGGGCGCGACGGTCCCGTTGGAGATCGTCAACAATCACGTCTATCTCGACGACGTCATGCTCGACGGACGCGGGCCGTACACGTTCGTGCTCGACAGCGGCGGCGACTACATCGTCACTCCGCAGGTTGCGGCGGCGCTCGGCGCGCGCAGCTCCGGCGGCGTGCAGCTTCAAGGCGTCGGCGCCGCCACCGAAGGCGCCGCATTCACCCACATCGGCTCGATCGCCATCGGCAAGGCCGTAGTACGCAATCAATACTCGCTCGTTCTGCCCATCGCCACCGGCTTCGGCCTCGCCGAAGGGATGCGCATCGACGGCATGATCGGGTATCAGTTTCTCGCGCGATTTCTCACGACGATCGACTACGCCGGCTCGAAACTGACGCTGGCGATCCCGGGGACGGCGCCGGCGGCCGCACCGGGTGCGGCCACGATCAAATTCTTCCTCGACGGAACGATTCCGATCGTGCCGGTAACGGTTCAGGGCGTGGCGACGACGGCCGAAGTCGACACCGGGAATCGCGCTGGTTTGCTGCTTACGCCGACGTTTCTCGGCGCGAATCCGGCGATCGAGGCGCTTGCGAAAACGCCGCCCGGCGTAACCGGCTTCGGCGTCGGTGGGCCCTCCTACGCGCGGCTCGGGCGCGTTGCGACACTGCAGATCGGGCCATATATCATTTCAAATACGATTGCATCGTTTGCCGTGGGAACCAAAGGCGCACTCGCCGACCCGTTCACCGACGCCAACATCGGCGGTGCGATCTGGCGTAATTTCGATCTCACCTTTGATTACCCGCATCAGCAGCTCTTGCTTGCGAAGGGCCCCGGCTTCGACGCGCCCGTGCCGCAGGATCGTTCGGGCCTCTTTTTGATCGACGCCAACGGCGCATACGTCATCATTTCCGTGCTCGCGCAGACGCCCGGCGCAACCGCCGGTCTGGTCAAAGGCGAAACGATCGCCGCCATCAACGGTGCCTCCGCGTCGTCGCTCTCGCTGGCGGGACTTCGTCAGTTACTCTGCGGCCCCGCCGGAAGCATCGTCCATCTCCGCGTTCGCGATTCGGCCGGCAACGAACGCGACGTCGTTTTAACGCTGGCCGATTACGTGTAACGCCGTCACCGTGCCCTGCACCTTCGTCCTTCGACAGGCTCAGGATGACGACGATGACAACGGGGTGGGGGCGAAAGCGGCGTGCCCGGTGATCTCCTTGCCGACGATGAGCGTGTGCATCTCGCTGGTGCCCTCGTAGGTCAGCACCGACTCCAGGTTGTTCATGTGACGAATTACCGGATACTCGAGCGTCACGCCGTTGGCGCCGAGGATCGTGCGCGCTTCGCGCGCGATGGCGAGCGCTTCGCGAACGTTGTTGAGCTTTGCCAGGCTTACTTGCGCCGGACGAAGATCTCCGCGATCCTTCGCGCGTCCAAGGTGTAGCGCAAGCAACGTCCCCTTGCTGAGCTCGACGAGCATGTTCACGAGCTTCGCCTGGGTGATCTGGTACGCGCCGATCGGGTTATCGAACTGCACGCGCGTCTTCGCATATTCGAGCGCAGTTTCGTAGCAGCTTCGCGCCGCGCCCATCGAGCCCCAGACGATGCCGTAGCGCGCCTCGTTGAGGCAGGCGAGCGGCGCCCCCAAGCCTTCTCCGTTCGGCAAAAGCGCTTGCGCGGGAAGGCGGCAGTCGTCGAGAACCAGCTCGCTGGTAATCGATGCGCGCAGCGACAGTTTGCGATGGATGTTCGACGCACTAAACCCTTTCGCATCGCGCGGAACGATGAAACCGCGGATGCCTTCCTGCGTCTGCGCCCAAACGATCGCCAGATCGGCGATGGAACCGTTGGTGATCCACATCTTCGTCCCGTCGAGCACCCAGTCGGGGCCATCGCGACGCGCCGAGGTGCGCATTCCCGCCGGATTGCTGCCGAAGTCCGGTTCGGTGAGCCCGAAGCAGCCGATGAGCTCGCCGCGCGCCATCGCAGGAAGCCACCTGCGTTTTTGCTCGTCGTCGCCGCAGCGATAGATCGCGTACATCGCCAGCGAGCCTTGCACCGAAGCAAAGCTGCGCACGCCCGAATCCCCCGCCTCGAGTTCCAAGCACGCAAGGCCGTACGCGACCGCACTCGCCCCGGGACAGCCGTAGCCGTCGAGATGCATGCCGAGCAAGCCGAGACGCCCGAGCTCCGGCCCGAGCTCGCGCGGCAGCGTTCCTTCCTCGAACCACTCTGCGACGTTGGGAAGGACTCGCGATGCGACGTACGAGCGAACCGTTTTGGCGACGAGCCGCTCTTCGTCGGAAAGCAGCGCGCCGACGTTGATGAAATCGACGGCATCCATGGTTACGCGACGGCTAACGTTTGAGGACGCGGGCGAGCTTGTCGAAGAGCGCCTCGGTCGAGCGTTCGAACTGATCTTCGAACCGGCGCCAGAGCAGCCGGCCGTCCGTATCGGAGAGCGTCGCATCCACGCGGTATTCCACCACCGTCTCCTTACCCTCGCTCGAGAGATGGAAGCCGTGGGTGCCATCGAAGCCGTCGTTTTGAAAGCGCCAGACGATTCGTTCCTCGGGGATCGCCTCTTCGAGCACGGCGTGAATGCCGAGGTGCCACTCTTCGGTTCGGCCGGGCGCAAGCGGTCCCGGCGATCGCATGAAGGGCTGCGACGCGAACGGCCAGATCTGATCGCCCGACGTGCCCATCTCCTCGAGCAGATGGTAAATCCGCCGTTTCGTACCGTGGAAAGCTCGCGAGCGAAGTTCGTGAAGCTCGATGGGCATGGCTCGGTCGTTCGCTTAGCGAAGCGCGACGACCCCTACGGCGCCCGCGAGGACGATCAACAACGGTGCGCCGATTTTGGTGCGCAGCATCAAAAAAGCGACGACTGCGGCAACGACGTAGGGAACGGCGCCCGCCGGCGTACCGCGAGCAATCGTCTCGACGCTCGACCACACGAGGCCGACGATCGCCGGTGCGAGGCCTCGCGAAATGATGAGCCGCCACGGCGACGCCTGGAAGCGCTCCCAAAACGCGTCGAATGCCACCATGATCGCGCTGGACGGAACGAACATCGCGAGGGCTGCGGCCGCAGCGCCGAGCAGCGGCCGGGCGGGCGTCGCCGCGTACCCGACGAGCGCCGCAAAGATCGTCGTGGGGCCCGGAACGAGTTTTCCGATCGTGTAGAACTGAGTGAACTGCTGCGAACTGATCCAGTGGTAGCGATCGACGGCGTCGGCGTGCATCTGCGGAATGATCCCTTTGCCTCCGCCGAAACCGAGGACGGAAAGCTGTGCGAAGGTCCAGATCAGATGCAGAACGGTCATGTGCGCGATCGGAGGTACTCGCGAACCATTCCGATGCCGCCGAAAACGACGAGCACCAGAAGCAACGGCATCCGCAGAAACGAAACTGCCAAGGCGGTAACCGCCACCAGAACGATGCGCAGCCAGTCGGTGCGCTCATCCCAAGTCAGCTCCAGCGCATTGCCGACCGTGAGCCCCAGCGCGCCCGCGGCGCAGCCCAGCAGCCCGCCATGCACGTAGGGGTTCGAAGCGAACTTAAAATACAACGCCCCGGCGGCTAACACGATGAGGAACGGCGGAATGGCCGTGCCCAGGAACGCGGCGATCGCACCCGGGATGCCGCGTACGCGTTGACCGCAGTAAATCGCGAGATTCAAGATGTTCGGCCCCGGAAGGACTTGCGCGATCTCGAGGCCGTCCATGAAGCGTTCGTGGTCCATCCAGCCGCGCGCGAGCACTTGTTGACGGATGCTCGCCTTCTGACCGCCGCCGAACGCCGTCGACGTTATGGCGGCGAACGTCAGCGCGATGGAGGCAAGCGATGGAGCAGGCTGCGCGTCAGCCGGCATCCGGCATCGGCCCGTCCACGACGGGCGAAGTATGCTTGCCGGAAAGGATATGAATGTGGACGTGTTCGGTGTGCTGATACGGCGGAAGCACGCCCATTCGGATCATAAAGCCCTTCTCGTAGAGTCCGAGGATGAGCGCAACCTTTTGAATTCCGGCGATGAGGCTGTGCCAAAGCTGCGCGTCACCGAGGCCGAGATCGAGAACGGTCGGCACCCACTTCTTCGGAATGATGACGACGTGGATCTCCCACCACTCCTCTTTACTCTCGTCGATGTTGTGACGAAACGCAAAGACGTCGTCGTCCTGATAGACGACCTCGTCGGCCTTTGCGCGCGTTCCGTCGAGCCGGCCGCGAAACGTATGCTCCGGATCCGGTTTTTCCCAAATGCGCTGCTCGGGACTGCAGATCATCTCCGAAATCCATTGGGTCATCTTCGCATTTTCCGCCATAACGGGCAGGCGTCCTCTTGCATTCGCTGAAGCATGCTCGTCATGAGCGCGGATCGCAGAAAGAAAGTGGTCACTCCCGTCGACGTCTTAGGCGTCGAACCCAACTGGCCGAAGGAACCCAAAGAGTGGGAGAAGCTCGTCGCCGACAACGAGGTCGTGTACGACGACCGTCACGTCGTCGTCTTTCACGATCCGGTCGACGAAGAGCACGAGTCGGCGCGAATCCCCGGCGAAATCCGGCTCACTTTGCTGTCGAAAAAGGACGGTGTCGACACCTTGATGGACCTCGGCGTCGCCGACGAAACGCTCAGCGCGGCGATCCTGCACGGCATTCAGCAAGCCGCCTTCCGCCTAGGTCTCGAAAAGCATGGCTTCGAGGTTCGCGCACACATCTATCCGCCGCTGCAGCACCGCCCCGAAGTCGCGTTCAAGATTCGCGCGGGCAAGCCGCCGAAAAAGTCGAGCGCTTCTTCGACCTGACTATTCGGGCGGGCGCTTCGCAAACGGAAGCTTAGCGGTAAGCTGGGCTTCCTTCTCGGCGAGCTTTGCCAAGCCTTGAACGACCACGATGGCTAGGATCGTTACGAGCACCGCGTAGACCAACTCGGCCCAAATGCCGGAACCGGGCTTCAAAAAAATCCCGATCAGGTCCTTGATGAACTGGTTCCATGCGCCGGCGGCGATGAGGCCGAACGCAACCGTTGCCAGTCCGATCATCGTCCCGATGTACGTCGACTTAATCTCCATGTTACCCCTCCCTCGTGTGCGGGTTTCCCGAGTCCGCCCCCGCCTTATGCCTTGAGCTCGATGTCCACGCCGGCCGGGAGGTCGAGGTGCATCAGGGCGTCCATCGTTTTGGGCGATGCCTGCAGAATGTCGATCAGCCGCTTGTGCGTCCGCATCTCGAAATGCTCGCGCGACTTCTTGTCGTTGTTCGTGGAGCGCTGCACGCAGAACCGGTTGATCTCGGTGGGCAGCGGAACCGGACCGCTCACGAACGCGCCCGTGCGCTTCGCCGTCTCGACGATCCGCTCGGCCGACTGATCGAGGACTTTGTGATCGTACGCCTTGAGGCGTATCCGAATCATCTGCTTTGCCATGGAGTCCTTGCCGTGTCCGGATGCCCTAACCGATCGTCACTCGGCTACGCCGGTGACGACGCCGGCGCCGACGGTCCGGCCGCCCTCGCGAATCGCGAAGCGGAGGCCTTCCTCGCACGCGATCGGCGTGATCAACTCGACGTCCATTTGAACGTTGTCGCCCGGCATCACCATCTCGACGCCTTCGGGGAGCTTGATCGTGCCGGTGACGTCGGTGGTCCGGAAGTAAAACTGCGGCCGGTAGTTGGCGAAGAACGGGGTGTGGCGCCCGCCCTCTTCCTTCGAGA
>JASHOM010000061.1 GCA_030041115.1 Vulcanimicrobiota bacterium
CGTAAGCTATTTTTAAGTTCGCGCGATACAGTCGATTTCGACGCGTGCGCCGCGCGGTAACGCTGCGACGGCTACCGTTGAGCGAGCCGGCTTGTTCTGACTGAAGTACTTTTCGTAGACGCCGTTGACGGCCGGAAAGTCCCCCATGTCGATCAGAAAGATCGTCGTTTTGACGACGTCGGTATAGTGATAGCCGGCGGCGCAGAGAACCGCGCCGAGATTTTCGAGGACGCGTTGGGTCTGGGCGGCGGCGTCGCCCTCGATGATTTCGCCGGTGGCCGGATCGAGCGGAATTTGACCGCTGCAGAAAAGCTCCGTGCCGAACTGCACCGCTTGGCTGTACGGTCCGATCGGCTGGGGCGCGTGCGGCGTGATGACGTGCTCGAGCTTCATGCTTTCGCGCCGCTCATCGTCATCGTTCCCTTGAAGGCCATCGCCGGTTCCTCGATGCCGAAGTTGGCTTTGTAGAGCGCGTCGATGCGCGCGAGCTCTTCCGGGCTGAGCGGTGGTGCATCGGGCGCCGCCGCGAACTCGGCAAGCTGGTGGCGATCGTAGATGTTGGGAAGCACGGTCATCACGCGCGGCTCGGCGAGCAGCCACGCGATCGCCGCTTGAGCGAGCGTGCGATCCGGCCGCTGCAGAAAGCGCAACTGTTCGACCTTCTGAATGCCGTTGAGTAGCCATTCGCGCGGCCGATGGCGGCGATGATCGTTCGCAGGGAAGGTCGTCTGCGCCGTGTAGTGCCCTTCGAGCATTCCGCTCGAATGCGGAACGCGAATCATGTAGCCCGTATCGGCGCCGGCGTCGTACGCCGCGCGGATCTGTGCGTCTGCCGGATACTGCTCGAGCATGTTCCAAATGATCTGCAAACTGGCGACGTTGCGCTCGCGCACTGCTTCGACTCCTTCGTAGAGCCAGCCGATGGCGGGCCCAAGCGCGACGCCGTACATGCGGATCTTACCTTCGCGCTTGAAGGAATCGAGCAGCTCCCAGAGCGCGTCGTCTTCGATCTGCGCCATCCGCGCGTTGTGCATTTGGTAGATGTCGACGTAATCGGTTTGGAGCCGTCGCAGTGAGCTCTCGAGCGCGGCGCGCACGAACGCCGGAGAAAAATCCTGCGGCAGCTCCGCCTGGCCGCGACGCGTGGCGCCGCTATTCGAAAAGTCGTACCCGAATTTCGTTGCGTAAACGACGCGCTCGCGCCGGTCCGCAAAGGCCGCGGCGAGCTGCTCTTCGCTGCGGCCGTTGCCGTAGGTGTCCGCAGCGTCGTAAAGCGTGATGCCGAGATCGTAGGCCGCGCGCAGCATCTCGACCGCTTCGGCGTCGCTTTTGTCGCCCCACCATCCGGTCGAAGTCGTCCAGAGGCCGAATCCGATCTCGCTGACGGTAACGTCGCTGTGGGGGTAGGTGCGGTACTTCATACGCGGGCCTTCTCCGCCTAGGTCGCCAACACCCCACGAGCATGGAACGGCAGGGTGCGCTGCGCGACGAATTCGACCAAGTGGCCGCGTGGATTGCGCACTACTTCGAGCATCCCGAATCCTACCGCGTCATGCCCGACGTTCGCCCCGGCGACGTCGTCGCGGCGTTGCCGGCGAGCGCGCCGGAAACGGGCGAGCCGTTCGCGACGATTCTGGCGGACTTCGAACGGATCGTCGTACCGGCGACGACGCACTGGAACCACCCACGATTCTTTGCCTACTTCGCGACGAGCGCGGCACCCGCCGCGATCGCGGCGGAGGCCTTGGCTGCGACGCTCGACGTCAAGGCCATGCTTTGGCGGACCTCACCGGCCGCGACCGAGCTGGAAGAAGTGACGATGGGCTGGCTGGGAGCCTTGCTTGGCTTACCGCCCACCTGGACGGGCATCATTTACGATACCGCGTCGATCGGCGGCTTCACCGCGCTTGCCGCCGCCCGCGAGACGCTCGGCCTCGCCATACGCGAGGAAGGCATGACCGGGCGCGCCTTGCCGGCCTTGCGCGTCTACGTCACCTCCGAGACGCATTCGCACGTCGAAAAAGCGGCGATCGCGCTGGGCATCGGGCAGCGCAACGTCGTGCGCGTGCCGGTGGATGGCGAGCTTCGCATGCGCGCCGATGCGCTGCGCGAGTGCATCGAAAACGATCGCAACGACGGCAAGGTGCCGATGGCGATCGTTGCAACGGTCGGAACGACCTCGACCACGTCGGTCGATCCCGTTCGCTCGATCGCCGCCGTTGCGCGCGAGTTCGGCGTTTGGCTGCATGTGGACGCGGCCTATGCGGGAATAGCCGCCATCATTCCGGAGTTTCGCAGCTTGCTCGACGGCGTGGAGCTCGCCGACTCGCTGGTCGTCAATCCGCATAAGTGGATGTTCGTTCCGATGGATTGCTCGGCGCTCTTCGTGCGGGACGAATCGGCCGTTCGGCGTGCGTTCAGCCTCGTTCCGGAGTTTCTTACGACTCCCGAAGCCGACGTCGTGAACTATATGGATTACGGTTTGCAGCTTGGGCGGCGCTTTCGCGCGCTTAAGCTCTGGTTCGTCCTGCGCCGTTTCGGCGCGCAGGGAATCCGCGAGAAGCTGCGCGGGCACATCGCGCTCGCCCAAGAATTTGCCGCTTGGGTGCGAGACGAGCCCGGCTGGGAGGTGCTCGCGCCCCATCCCCTCTCACTGGTCTGCTTCCGCCACGCGCCGCCCGGGCGCGACGAAGCGGCGCTCGAAGCGCTCAATGCCGCGATCATGCGCGCGGTCAATGCGACGGGCGAAGCATTCATGTCGCACACGAAGATTGCGGGAAAGTACGCGATCCGGCTGGCAATCGGCAATCTGCGCACGGAACGTTCCGACGTCGAACGTGCCTGGCAGATCTTGAGGCGCGAGGCGCAAAAGCTCGTTTGAAGGTCGTCTTCACGGGCGGACACCGGGGCGTCGCTCTGGCCGCGCTGCTCGCAAGCTGGGCGATGATGCGTGAAAGCGCGACTGCAAGCTGCGTTCCGAATGCTCGCGCCTCGCCTGCTCCACATCCGTCTCCGCCGAGCGAGCCACCCCTTTACACGATGGGCGAGCAGATCGATACGATCGATCACGATCTCGCGGCCAACTACTATTTTCAGGATAACCGCGACGGCAGTGCCAGAGTGAGAAGGGAACTTCGGTACGCTCGGAGCCTCTGGAACACGTGCGCGCAGCTCCAAGTTCGGCTCCCGTTCATGACGAAGTACCCGGCCGCGTCCCCATCGTCTTCATCCGGCGAGACTCCGTATTCCGGCTTTGGCAATGCGGAGCTGCGCTACTACTATGGCAACGTCGCACCCACGTTCGATCATTCGATCGAGGTCGGCGCCGCCTTTCCTACCGAGACCAACGGAGTCGTCAGCAACGACACGCAATTGAAATTCTTCTACAATCTGAAGTGGAAGTGGGACGGCGGCTCGGTCGCATACTCAAACGAGTACGATCAAACGGTGATTCGCCCCCCGGGCGCGGGCGATACGAGCTACTACGAAGGCTTGCTCACGCTGCCTGCCTGGTCATTCGCGGATTCGCCGGCGTGGCGCGGCCTGAAACTCTCCGCGATCTACGATTATCGCGTCCTTTTCAGCGACAACGATCTGTACCAATCCGCCGTCGGCGGAATTATGAGCGGTACCGTTAACGATTTCGCGATAAACGTCACGGACTCGTGGGGCATCGGTCCGTACGGTCTCTGGAAGTATCGAGTCGAGGCGACGGCCGCGGTGCGACTCTAAGCGTAATCACAGCGGCCCACCGTACGATCGATCTGGTACGGAGGGAAGCAAGGTGCGAAACACCGGCTCGATCTTCGTTGCTCTTTTCGGTTGTGGAGTTTTTGCCGTTGCCTGCGGGCGGCAGGTGACGCCAAATCCAGCGGGGTTGGGTCCGGGCGGAGCGCCGCCGGGATACATGGCGCTGTTCTTCAACGCCGACGCGCCGCTCAATTTCTCCACGTATCGCTACATGTTCGTCTTCAATACATCGGGAAACGGCATCACGCCGTCGACCGATACGCAGCAAACGAACTGGGCGGGATATTCTTTCGCGCTCATCGCGCTGGGGAACGGCATAACCTCGTCGGCGCAAGTTGGTCAGTTCGTACCGGCAAAGAATCCGCACAGCCCGCCGGGATGGCTTGCGCTGATCACGACGCCGGAGCAGTTCTCCTACAACCTCGACAGCAATGGCAGCCAAACGCAGTTTTCGATGCTGGCTGAAAAGTCGATCTTCTACGGTATCTCGTCGCCCGCGCCGTCGACGTCGGCGACTCCGGCGAGTCAGTGGACGCTCAATGCGTTTACGGTGCAGGGCAACCCGAGCGAGCCGGGACAGTGGTATTTCGCCGATTCGCTCGGCACCGGCGGCCCGGTCGACCCGCAGTTCGTTTCACCGAAACTATGCATGACCGAACCCTTCGATTACATCCACTACGGCACGTACTCGGGCGGCGATCCGGCGGCGGACATTTACAGCATCGAGATCGCCAATAACCCGGCCTCACCTTCGCCCTGTCGGTGAGCCGAACGAGCTAGCTTTATCCGCCGCGCCGTGTTAGTATGGCGCCGTGATAATCTCGGATTCGTGCCGGCATATGCTGATCGGTGCTGCCTTAGCCGCGGCGCTTGGCGGGTGCGGCGGAATCTCCGCGCCCACGCCGGCGACGGATGGCATCAGTGTACGGCAATCGGGAGCAATTCCCGCCGCGAAGGGCGAGACTCTCCTCTACGCATCGCTCCTCGGTGAAAATGCCGTTGACGTCTACACGTATCCCGCCGGCGAGTTCGTCCAAGCGTTGCACGACTTTAGTTCGGTCGCCGGACTCTGCAGCAATAAGAGCGGCGACGTGTTCGTCGTCGACGAGTCCGGCCCCGTCGACGTTTACTCACACGGTGGCTCGGCGCCGATTCGCAGGCTGACGACGGCGGGCGCTCCCTACGGCTGTGCCGTAGATCCGGTAACCGGCAACCTGGCCGTCACGAATCTCTCGTCGCATCTCGACGGCACGATCTCGATCTATGCCAAGGCGAACGGAAAGCCAAAATCATACTTCAACAAAACCGTCGGTTCGACGTACTTTTGCGCGTACGACGACAAGGGCAATCTCTTTATCGACGGATGGAGCCGATCGGACGAATTCATCGTGCTCGAGTTGCGCAAGGGCAAGCAAACGTTCGCGATCCTTCATCCGGTCAAGAGCGTTTCGAGTCCGGGCGGCGTGCAGTGGGACGGCAAGTACGTCGCCTTCGGCGATAATGGCGGTGGCCTCGTCTATCGAATGACCGAAATCGGCGACGTCAAGCAGACCGTGACGCTGTACGACGGAACCGACATCGAAGGATTCTGGCTCGACGGATCGACGCTCATCGGTCCCAACGCGCAAAGTAACGGAACCATCGGCTTCTGGCACTATCCGGCCGGAGGCACGCCAACGAAAACACTAGCCGGCTTTTCCTATCCGATCGGGGCCACCCTCAGCTCGGCTCAATAGAAGAGGAAGCGAAGGCGGGCGGCGCGTGTTGGAGGCTACCAAGTTTGAGCGCTGCGGCCTTCCGCCCGTCGGTTCAAGTCAGGCGGTGAGCGCCGCGACCGTTTACGTATGCGGACAAGCTGTGAGCGTGAGTTCCGGGATCATTTTTCTTCTCACGGGTCGGCAAATGAGCTGGTCAAGCAAAGGAAAAGGCAGATGAGATTCTTCGATCTTAGTGTTGGCGCAGTGACCATTTGTGCGGGTGCAGCGTTGCTCTCAGGTTGTGGCGACCCGCAGATGGGCACAGCGGCTGGTGACCATCGCGGCAGCCTAGCGCCCCAGGCCGCAGCGCACGAGACTCTTGGGCGGTCGTGGATGATGCCGAGCGCGTCGAGCGAGGATCTGCTCTACGTTTCAAGCATCGACAAGGGGGACATTTACGTTTATAGCTATCCCCAGGGCAAACTCGTCGGCACTTTGACCGGCTTTATCAAGCCGGGGGGAGAGTGACGCCTCGGCTCCCGGCTCCGAAGGGCGGCACAGCGGAATCGTCTCGATATACCGCTTACGGATTACGGGAAACAACGCTAAGGTTGTCGGCACTACGAGGTCGGACACGAAACACAACAATCACGCCTTTCCGTCTTCGGTCCGCCGGCGCCGAATCCGAAAAGGACCATAACCCTACAGCTCCTAGTACAACAGCTCCTAGTACAGGCGTAGATACTGCTCGCGTTCCCACGGATGCACCGCGCGGCGGTAGCGTTCGTACTCTTCGAGTTTGGCGTCGCGGAAAGCGTGGTAGAGATGATCGCCGAGCGACGCGCGCACGACCGCGTCGCCGTCGAGCTCGGAGATGGCTTGGCGTAGCGATTTAGGCAGCGTGCGAATGCCGCGCTCGCGTCGTTCCTTTTCGGTGAGCTCGTACGTCGAGCCGACGAGCGCGGGGCCGGGCAGCGTGCCGCGCGCGACGCCGTCGGCCGCCGCACCGGTGAGCACCGCGAGCGCGAGATACGGATTGCAGGCGGGATCCGGACTACGCATCTCGACGCGCGCAGGTTTTTGTCCGGGCGGAACGCGCACGAGCGCGTTGGCGCTGCGCTCCGACCAAACCCCATAGATCGGCGCGTCCCACGCGGCCACGAGTCGCTTGTACGAGTTGACCGTCGGATTGCAGATCGCGGTCGTTGCGGCCGCATGCGCCAAAAGGCCGCCGACGACGTAGAGCGCGGTCTCGTCGTCGCTCGCCTCAGCCAACTGGAAGTCGACGTGTAGGCCGCTCCCCGCACGGTCGGCGAGCGGCTTGGGCATGAACGTCGCTTCCAGGTCAAAGTCGGCGGCGACGTGCTTGGCGATCGTGCGCAGCGTCAGCGCGTGGTCGGCGGCGGCCAGCGGATTGTCGTGCGCCACGTCGATCTCGTGCTGCCCGGCGCCGTGTTCGTGGTGCGCCGAGGCAATCGGCACGCCCATCGAACGAAGCGCGGCGACGATTGCGTTACGCGCCTCCTCTCCGCGGTCGTTCGCCGAAAAATCGAAGTACGAGCCGACGTCCGAGGTCACGGTCGATGCGCCCTCGCCGCTCGTTCGCTCGAAGAGGAAGAACTCGATCTCGAGCGCGATGCGCTGTCCGCTCAGTGCGGGCGCACTCTCGATTGCCCGGCGCAGTGTCGTGCGAGGACAGCCTTCGAAGGGAGATCCGTCGGGCATAGCGATGTCGCAGATCAACCGCGCTTCGAGCGCGTCGCCGGCCGCCCGCCACGGATAGATGGCAAACGTGGAGGGATCGGGGCGCAGCAGCATGTCGAGCTCTTCGCCGCGCACGAAGCCGTCGATCGATCCGCCGTCGAACGTGATGCGCCCTTCGAGCGCGGTTTCCAGCTCGTCGACCGGAATGGAAACGTTCTTGCTGACGCCGAAGATGTCGGCGAAGACGAGACGGACGAAGCGGACGTTCTGTTCGCGCGCCAGGCGCACCACGTCGCGCCGAGCCGTGGGCCGGCGCCATTCAGAGCGAGTTGTGGAGTTCATCAATTGCCACTGCCAAGCGAAGAGTGAGTTGATCGTGCGGACTGTCGAGCGAACGTGCGCAGATTTCGCCGATTTGCCGTAGACGGTAGAAGACCGTGTGCCGGTGGACGTTGAGCTCGGCCGCCGCGGTCTTCACGTTCGCGCCGACTCCGAAATAAAGCTTCAGGGTGCGTTCCAGCTCGGTTTGATGTTTCTCGTCGTAGCTGCGCAGCGGCGCAAGCGCCTCCGCCGCGAAGGCGCGCAGACGCGCGACGTCGGCGCCTTCGTAGAGCAGCCGATAGGCGCCCAGCTCGTCGTAGACGGCGACCCGGCCGGCGCCGAAGATGCGCCGCCCGATTGCAAGCGCCGCTCGAGCCGCCTCCGCGCTGACGGGGAGCGCGATGAACGGCTCGACCGGACCGACCCCACCGGAGATCCGGACGTGCGGGTGACGCCGGGCGACGCTCTTGGGCAGCAGGCTCGCCGCCGTTTTCGCGTTGCTCGCATCGACGGCGCGCGCCGCCGGAACGAAAACGAAGAGCGCGGGTCCGCGCTCGAGCATTCCCAAATCGCCGTCAACGCCGCGAAAAACATCGGCGGCAATCGCGCGCAGATCGGCGACGTCCAGCGCGCCGGCCGACGGCTGCGCGCTCTCCAGCTCGAGGACGATCGCGAGATACTGCGGCGCCAGCGTGATGCCGCGCCCGGCGGCGTCCTCGCGCGCCGCTGCCCCGTCGTGAAATGCGCGGCCGAGCAACGATTCCCAAAAACCGCCCTTTCGTTCGCGCAGCATCGATCCGTCGCGAGCGAGCTCCGTGCCGATCGCGGCGGCGGTGAGGCGAAGAAGAAGCTCGACGCCGGGCGCAGAGCCGCTGCCGAAAAGCGAAAGCCAACCGAGCTCGACATCCCCCGCGCGCACGCGTTGCGCCTTTCCGGGCGCCCCGGCTTCCACCACTCCGCGCGCGCTGCCCGGAATCGCGCCGGGGCCCGCGGTCGCAAGATGGCGCCACTGCGCGTCTTCGAGCAAGACCCCCGCGCGAACGGTTTGCGCGAGATGCGCCGCCAGCGCTTTGGGGCCGCCTCCCGTTGCGGCGATGCGCGCGAGAGCCTCGGTGAACGCGACGAGCTCTTCCTGCGTCACGTCGCCGCGTGGTGCGGGCCGTGCCGGCGCAAGTGAGGCAGCTTTTTCGCAACCTCGTCGGGCATGATCGCGTCGATCGCGTCGTCCACCGTCACGATGCCCAGCATCTTGCCGGCGTCGTCGACCACCGGCACGGCGAGCAGGTCGTACTTGGCGATGGTCGAGGCGACGTCGACGGCCGGGCTCAACGGGTCGACGGTCACCAAGTCCGATTCCATGATCCGGTCGATGAATGCGGTCGGCAGCGCGAGCAGCAGCGTTCGCAACGAGAGCGCGCCGAGCAGGCGGTCGTCCTTATCAACGACGTAGAGATAGTAAATGAATTCCGAAGCGGGACCGATTTCGCGAATCTTCCGAATGGTTGCCTCGGTGGTGCGGTGCGGGTAGATCCACACGTAACCGGTCGTCATCATGCCGCCGGCCGTATCTTCGGGATATTTCACCAGCTCGCGCAGCTCGCCCGCGGTGTACGCGTTCATCTCGGCCAGCAGTTGCGACTGTTGTTCCTCGGGAAGATCGGCGAGCAGATCGGCGGCGTCGTCGGCATCCATCTCCTCGATGATGTCGGCGGCGCGTTCGGTGCCGATATCGTCGATCAGGTTCTTGCGCGTCTCGGCATCGAGATGCTCGAAGGCGTCGGCGGCGGTTTCGTCGTCGAGCTGTCCGACGACGGCGAGCGCTTCGCGCGAGGAGAGGTCGCTGATGATCTCGGCGAGCTCGGAGGGATGCAGCCGCGCGAGCCGGCTCTGCTTCACCGAAAGGTGAACCTGCGACGGATTGGCGTCGCGGATCGGCGCAACCGAATCCCACGCGATCATCGAACGCGGCACGTTTCCGATCTTCGAGAGCCAGCGCCGGCCGAACGAACGAAGCCCCAGGCGGCGCAGCAGGCCGGCGAGACTGACGTCGGCGGCGACGACGCGCAGGCGGCCGCCGGTATTGGCAACCTCGATGTCGTTGATGCGCACGACCTTACAGCCGTCAACGTCGACGATTTGCTTGTCGAGCAGATCGGCGACGAGATAGAGCTGCTCTTGCTCCGCGGGCGCGGCTTGCGTCGGCGCGATCGTCAATGCCACGTTGCCGTTGCGGTCGACGTCGGCGACGCTGTCGATCGGCGCGTAACGCAAGCCCTGATCGGTCCGGATGACGAGACCGTCGACTTGGGGAAAGACGGCGTCGGGCTTGGCGACGAGAAAATCGGCCACCTTCCCGATCGGCCGGTCCTCGATCGTTGCACGCCGCCCGACCAAGTCCGAGATGAAGCCCTCGGTAAACGCCATCCGCGGAGTATTCTTTACGCCGCGAGCGGAGCCCGCCGCATCCACGCGCCGTCGCGCAGCTTCCACTGCGTGATCAGGGAGCGTACGGTCCATGCGGCGATCCAGCCGAGCGCGACGCTGTAGAGGCCCAAGTGCAGATGCTCGATCCCGATCCACGCCAGCGGAATGACCAGCGCGCTGCAGAGGATTCCGAGCGTCATGGAAAAGCGCGTGTCGCCCGAAGCCCGAATCGGGGCGATGGAGATCATCGCCCAGCCCTTGAGCGGCAGCGTGAGCATGTGCAGCGCGAGCGGAAGCGCGGCGATGGATGCGACCGCCGCATCGAGCGTGAAGAGGTATGAAAGCGGCCAGGCGAAGAGCGCGAACATCGCGCCGGTGATCGTCGTCACGATCAGCGAAATGTGCAGCGAGCGCTCGAAAAACGAGCGTGCGCCCGCTGGATCTCGCGCTCCCAGCCGCTGGCCGATGACGACCTGGGCCGCGCTCTGCAGCGGGCTGGGCACGACGAACGTGAGATCGGAAACGACGTTAAGCGCGCGAAATGCCGCGACGGCCATCGCTCCGAGCGGCGCCAGCATCGCGACGATCAGGATGTCCGGGACCGTAACGCCGAGCAGAAAGATCGCTTCGGGCAAACCCAAGAGCGCACAGCGGCGGGCGAGCCGCCATGAGATGTCCATCTCGGCAAAGATGCGGTACGAGCGCCGCCGGGCGACGTAGACGATCGCGTAGGCCGCCGCAATGGTCTCCGAGAGCAGCGAGGAGACGCCGGCGCCGACGATCCCGTACGGATGATGCGTCAACCAGCCGAGACCGAGCATCAGCAGCAGCGGAATGTGAATGAGGTTCACGACCACCAGCACGAGGATCCCGAGCTTTTGGTTTCCGGCGGCGCCCAACCCGATGATGAGCGTACCGGAGATCGCGATCGGCAGGATGGACGCGCAGCGCAGCATCAGATAGACTGCGCTGGCGTGCGCGCTCGCAAGCGGACCGACCAAAGCATGGACGGCGAGATTGGCGCCGGAGAGGCTCGCCGCAAACGCTACGAGTCCGACGAGCAACGGTATCGCGACGCCCGCGCGGACGGTTCGCGCGAAGCCGTCGAGATCGCCCGCGCCGATGCGCTGCGCGGCGAGGATCGACGTGCCGCTCAGAAAGCCCAACGCCGCAAAGACGATGGCGGCGAAGATCGTCGTGGCGGCCGTCGCGCCCGCCAGCGCAACGGCCCCGAGGCTTCCGATCGCGATCGTGTCGACGATTCCGAGCAACTGGTCGCCGAGCATTTGGATGGCCACGGGAATCGAAAGGCGCCGGAATGCGGCGCCAATTCGCGTGTGATCGACGATCATCGACTGCATGTCAGCGCACCGTATCGAGAACCCTGAAGAACTCGTCGATTTCGCCGTCGGTGGTATAGAAGTGCGGACCGACGCGAATCCCGCAGCCGGGACGGTGATCGACGAAGACCCGGCGTTCGATGAGCCGCCGGCAGGCTTGCTCCGACCCGTCAAAGTCAATGCCGATCCATCCAGTTCGCCGCTGCGGCTCGAGCGGCGAGTTGACGCGCAGGCCACGTTCGCGCGCCATCGCCGCGATCCGTTGCGTGAGCGCGACGTTGCGCTCGCGGATGCGCGCGACGCCGATCGTTGCGACGATCGCGTGCCCCGGCTGCGCGACCATGTAGCCGGGAATCGTCGGCGTGCCGTGGCCGAACCGGTACATCGACGGGGCGTGGACGATTGGCGCGGCTTCAAAGGCGAAGGGACGGGCGTGGGCCATCCAACCCGTGACGGCCGGTCGGAATCGTTCGAGCAGCGAAGGCCGCAGGTAGATCCAACCGCACCCGGCGCCGCCGCAGAGCCACTTGTGCGAGCCGCCCGTTACCAGATCGAGATCCCAATTCGTAACGTCGTACGGATAGACGCCGGTCGTTTGATAGGCATCGACGCAGAGAAGCGCGCCCACGTCGCGGCAGTGGCGCTGGATCGCGCGAACGTCGGCGATCGCTCCGGAAACGTAATAGGCGTGCGAAAGCACGGCGATGGCGGTCTTCTTCGTGATCGCGCCGGCGATGCGTTCCGTCGGGATCGTGCGTCCGTCGCTCGATTCGACCACCCGCGACACGGCGCCGTAACGTTCCCATTCGCGCCACACGTAGGTCAGCGAAGGGAATTGCAACGCCTCGTAGACGACCTCGTTTCGCTCGCCGCGAAAGTCGAGACAGGTTGCAACTGCCGCCTGGAGCACCGACACGTTCGGTCCCAAGAAGCAGGTGCCGGCGGGGGCGCCGATAATCGCGCCCACGCCGTCGGCGATCTCGGCGATGCGCGGCAGCCAGCATTCCCAGGCCTCGGGACCCTGCGCGGCCCACTCGTTCCAATAGGTTTCGAGTGCGGCGCGCGCTCCCAAGGGCGCCGCGCCCATCGAATGGCTGACCAGATAGGTCGAGTCGGCAAGTATCGGGAACTGCGCGCGCCAGTGGGCGAGCTCTTCGGGCAGCGCCGTCAGCGTTTCGCTCACGCGTACGTACCTTCGCCCAAGTACGTGCGGACGTCCCAAAGCTCGGGAAAGAAGCGATGGGTCAGCGTAGCCGCCAGATAACGAGCGCCCGAGGAGCCGCCGGTGCCTTTGCGCTGACCGATCATTCGCTCGACCATCAGCACGTGACGCCCGCGCCAGAGCAGAAAGCGTTCGTCGAATTCGATGAGGTCCTCGAGCAGCAGATAGAGGTCGTAGTACTCCGTTTCGTTCGAGTAGATCCGCCGGTAGCTCTCGACGAGCTCCGCGCTCGAATCGACCGCAAAGCTGCGCCGGCGCAACAGCGCTTTGACGCGGTCGTAGAGCGACGGAGCCTCCGCGCGCGCCTGGATGCGGGCGCGCTGCGCGGCGTCGAGCTCGATCCACTGCAACACGTCGGTCCGCCGCACGCCGCAGGCGAATTCGAGCTCGCGAAACTGCACCGACTGGAATCCGCTGGCCGGATTGAGATGATCGCGAAACTGATTGAACTCTTGCGGCGTCATCGTCTCCAAGATGTCGACCTGTTGCTCGAGCAGCCGTTGAACGGCATGGATGCGGCGGAAATTCTTCGCGACGCGCAGTAGGTCGTCGCGATCGAGCGCCGCCGCCGTGGCGTCGATTTCGTGGAGAAGCTGCTTGAACCAGAGCTCGTAGACTTGATGGATGACGATGAAGAGCATCTCGTCGTGGTGACGAGGGCGAGAGAGCGGCTGCTGAAGTCCGAGCAGCTCGTCGATTTTGAGGTAGGAACCGTAGGAAAGCGCCACCCGGCGAGCCTTACGGGGGGTGTCGGGGTTCTCCTCGAAAGCGCTGCCCGGTAATGCGTTCACGCCTCGCAGCGCTCGCTGCCGTCGTCCTGCTCGTTGCGTGCTCGGGCGGCAACCACGCTTCCGGAGCCGGTCCTTCGCCTGCGCCGACCAACCCGGTCGATTTTCCGCTGTTCAGCGGCGCCGAGGTGCTTTCGACGCGCGGCTGGCGCACGACGATCTCCAAGCGGCCCGGCGTCGCCGATAGCGCGGTGCTTGCGCAAGGCGCCGGCACCTACGACGGTCACGACGTCGTCGCCGGAACGCAAGCCTTCATGCCGACGCTCGAGTCGTGGCTGCAGGACATCAGCGTCAATCCACCCACCGGCTATCGGCTGGCGATAAGCGGAAACGGCGTTGAGGCGGTGCGTGCGCACACCCGCGACCTGGGAATCGATTTCGTTGCGTTCGAGCAGATGCAGACCGGCAAACGTCACGGCGTCGTCGTGATGGTCGTCGATCCGCAGACGCTCGACGAGAAGGCCGGACCGATGCTGGGGCTGATCGGGCGATTCAAGAACGTTCCCCGGATGCTGCGCGATCCGATCGACGCCCAAGCTCGCAGACAGACCGGATTCACCATCACCGAGGCGACGAATCCCGACACGCCGGTCGGCGCGGCGGTCGCCGCACTCGACGAGTTACGCGATTTCGGCGGGCGCGGAATCGTGCTGATCGACGCGGTCAAAGAATAGAATCTTCGCCGGTGCGTAACGGTCCGTCGCACGCGCGCCAAATCGGCGCCTGGGTGATGCTCAACCTCCTATGGCTGCCGCTGACGTTTCAAGACACGGCGTTGCTCACGATCGCCGTGCCGGCGACGACGGTCCGGTTGGCACCGGCCAACCACGTGTTCGTCCTCTCGGCGCTGGCCAGCATCGCCGCGCTCGGGACGATGCTCGTTCCGCCGCTGAGCGGCTGGCTTTCCGATGCGCGGCGGCGCCGCGGCGGCTCGCGGCGCTCGTTCGTCACGATCGGCATTCTGATCGACGTCGCGGCGCTGGTCGGACTCGCCTACGCGAACACGCTGCCGATGTTTGCCGTTCTGCTCGTGACGGCAACGCTGGGCTCGAACGTGGCGCTGAGCGCTTATCAGGCCGTGCTTCCCGAATCGGTTCCGCGCCGCCACTGGGGCGTCGTTTCGGGAATTCGCGGCGTGGCCACGCTCGCCGGCAGCGTGATCGGGTTCGGGATCGCGGGAAGCGCGCCGAGTCCGCAGATAACCTTTCTCGCCGCCGCGGCGGCGATGGCGTTCGGCGGCCTCTCGTTGCTCGGCATTCGCGAAGGCGCGTACGGCGACGAGGAGCGAGCGCACCTGCGCAACTGGCACGACTTCGTCGTCGTTTTCGCGGCGCGCACCCTGGTCTTCTTCGGGTTGACGCTCCTGCAAACGTTCGTGCTCTTCTATTTTCGCGACGTGCAGCAGCTTTCCAATCCCTCGGGTGGCACTGCGGTCTACGCCTTTGCGACGATCTGCGGCGCGGTGCTTTCGAGCGTCGTCCTCGGAGTGCTTTCGGATCGCGCGCCGCGCAAGATCGTCACGTCGCTCGCCGGCGCCTCGATGACGGCCGCGACGATCGGCTTTGCGATCGCGCCCGAGCTGCGTTGGATTCTGCCCTTCGCGGTGCTCTTCGGAATCGGCTTCGGCGGCGTGATCTCCAGCGGCTGGGCGATGGCGATGGACGCGATTCCCAAGCTGCGCAACGTTGGGCGCGATCTCGGGCTCTGGGGAATTGCGACGAGCGTGCCCAACGTGATCGCGCCGCTCGTCGGAGGCTGGCTGATCGGGCTCTTTCACGGCACTCGCGGGGGCTATCAGGCGGTCTTCGGTCTCTCGGGATTCAGCTTCATGCTGGCGTCGCTTGCCGTGCTGCGCGCCGGACGCGAGCCGATTTCATCGCTCTGGGCCATGCCGCTGCGGGCCGCTGCGGTGCTCGCGAACTACACGTGGGATCATCTCGCCTACCGCGTGCGACACTGGGGCAAAATTCCGCGTCGCCGCGGCCCGACGCTCATCGTTGCGAATCACCAGCACGATTTCGAGTCGATGGTGATCGTCTCGACGACGACGGTGGAGAGCGGTCCGTGGCGCCATCCGGTCTTCACCGCGAGCTCGCGGCGGATGTACGAGCCGGGATTCTTGGCGACGCGCCTGCCCTGGCTGCAATCTCTGCTGCGGCGGGTCAATGCGGGGCCGCTTTTCATGGCGCTCGGCATGCTTCCGCTCGAGAACGAGCTCGGCTCTCGCTTCGTTGGCGCGTTCGCGTGGGCGGTGCAGCATCGCCACGGCCCGCTGCCGCTCGCCGAAATCTTCGACGAGCGCGTCGCCGGACGCTTCCCGGCCGCAACGTCGAGCTCGGATCTGTGGCGGCGCGAATTCTTCGATAGAGCGCACGACGTCGTCAAGCTCTCGACCGTGCGCGAACCGTACCGGCGCGAAATCCTCGACGAGACGCGAGCCGATCTCGAAAGCGATCTGCAGCGTTTGGAACACGTCGTCCGGCGCGGCGGCACGTTCTACCTGACGCCCGAGGGACACTACACGACCGACGGACGAATGCTGGCGATGCGCGGAGCGGTCGAACGGCTCGCACCCCTGGCGACGATCTACGTGATCGGCGTCAGCTACGATCCGTTCGTCGCCAAGCGGCTCTCGGTGCTCTATCGCGTGGTTCGTCTGCCCGAGGGCGAGCAGCCGTGGATGGAACGGATGGTCGGCACGCTGGCCGCCGTCCGTCCGGTCACGGCCAGCCAGCTTCTCGGCGCGTGGCTGAGCGCGCTCGACGGCAGCTTTACGCTCGACGACGCCATCGCCGCCGTCAATGCCGGATTGGGACGATTACCGCCCGAGCTGTTCGTGGATCCCGAGCTGCGCCGCAATCCGCGCGCCTTGCTTCGCGCCGCGCTGCCGTTGATGGTAGGGTGGCGGATTCTCGAGTACGACGGCGAGCGTTATCGATTGGCGGCGCAGCGCCTGCACCCGCAGTTCCCGTTCGTTGACGACATCGTCGCCTATCAGGCGCACTTTCTCGAAGAGACCGTGCGTAACGCCGCGTACGCCCGTGGCACCGCCTAAACGCGCTCGAATTCCGCCAGCCGGACTCGCAGGGAATTGAGCGCTGCGCCTTTGACTCGTCCGTCGGCGCCGACGACGCGATGCGCGGGAATGAGGAGATCGAGCGGCGTGCGAGCCATCGCGGCCGCGACGCCGCGGTGCGCGAGCGGCCGTCCGATCGCGCGTGCAACGTCGGCGTACGAAACGAACTCGCCGAACGAGAGCAGTGCCACGGCTCGCCACGCATCGACTTGAAGCGCCGTTCCGTCGAGCGCCAGCGGCAGTTCGAAGCGCGCGAGCCGGCGCCGAAAGTATGCCGCGACTTGCGCCGCAGCCTCGGCGAGCAGCGCGTCGCTCGGTTTGCGCGCGCGCAGCCGCCCGGCGGGTACGAAGCTGCTCTCGACGATGACCTCCCCGTTGCCTACGATCAACAAATCGTGGCGCAGCGGCGTCGGGATGCGCCAGCGCATAGGTGCCGGCCGGGCGACCATGCGAAGTCTCCTAGCCTCGTCTGGGAACGGCGGTCGCGGCCGCCGCGTTTAACGGTGGGGAGGTCCTATGAACCGCAAGATCCTTCAAGCTTCATCGATATTGGCGGTCGTCGCGTTCGCGGCATGCAGCGCGATGAGCCAATCGTTGCCCCCGCAGAGCGTCGCGTTCGTCGGGCCGGCAAGCGGCGACGTACCGTTCGTAACCGCGAACCCGGTGCGGCGGCTCTGTCCCGCGGGCATCACGCCCGGCCGGATGGAGTGCCTCGCGATGGTGCGTACCGACGTCGAGCCGCGGTTGAATCCTGCGGCGATGGCCGGCAACGACGGCGAAGCCTGTCCGTTCCGCAACGAAGGCTACTGCCCGATCGATCTGCAGGAGGCCTACGATCTTCCCTCGCTGACGGCGGGCGACGGGAGGGCGGTCGCGATCGTCGATGCGTACGGCTACAGTCACGCAGCGTCCGACCTTGCCTATTTCCGCAAGACCATGGGGTTGAAGGCCTGCGACACCGCCACGAAGTGTCTGCGGATCGTCAATCAAAACGGCGACTCCTCGCCGTTGCCGGGGAACAACGAGAACTGGGACGGCGAACAGTCGCTCGATCTCGACATGGTCTCCGGCATCTGCCCGAACTGCAAGATCATTCTCGTTCAGGCGAACGACAACGATACGTCCAACCTGTACACCGGCGTCAAGACCGCCGGGCGCCTGGGCGCAAAATACATCGGCGTCTCGTGGGGTTCGGGCCCCGAGGGACAAGATAACTCGATCTTTCATCAGACCGGCGTCGTGATCGCCGCGGCGGCGGGCGATAACGGCGGCGGCGGAAGTTACGGCGGCGGTCCAATCCAGCCGTGCACGTATACGTACGTGGTCTGCGTCGGCGGAACGCATCTCGTTCGCGCCGGCAACAAACGCGGATGGACCGAAACGGTTTGGAACGACTGGACCTTCGACGAATGCGGCGGTCCCTGCGGGGCCACCGGCAGCGCTTGCAGCAAGACGATCGCGAAGCCGGCCTGGCAGACCGATAAGGGCTGCACGCGGCGCTCGGCCGCCGATACCTCGGCAACCGCTTCGCTTCGCGCTCCCGTCATCGTCTACAACACCTTACTCGGTTGCAAAGCGCCGGATTGCTTCTGGCTATTCGGAGGCACCAGCGCATCCACGCAAATCATTGCGGCCGTTTACGCGCTTGCCGGAAATGCCGCCGTCCAAAATGGCGCGTCGTATTTTTGGAAACATCATTCGGGGCACTCCAACGACGTGACGAAGGGCAATAATCTCGATCAAAACCTCGGTGTTTACTGCGCGTCATCGGTCACCTACATCTGCACGGCGCGCGTCGGTTTCGACGGCCCGACCGGCTGGGGTACGCCGGAGGGAATCGAAGGCTTTTGACATGCAAGCTCGCGCAACTCTTCTCACGGCGCTGGCGATTGCAACCTGCGTGGCCGCCGCTCCTCACGACAGCGCCGTCATCGTCAACTCGGGTTCGACGAACTCGTTCGGTTACTCGATCCAGGTCTGGCCGGACGGCACCGCCTCGGTGACGATGCAGCGCCGCGGCAACGCGGTCGGAACGCCCAAGCCGTTCACCGTTCCGGCGGCGACGGTGACTCGGTTCTTCGCCGACCTCGCCGCCGCGCGTACAGCCAACCTCGCAACCGCTCCGTGCATGAAGAGCGTCTCGTTCGGAACCTCGATGCACGTCACGTGGCAGGGATGGAAGTCGCCCGATCTCAGTTGTCCGGCGAAGGACGCGCAAGGCGATGCCCTGCTCTCCGACCTCGCCGCCATTCGCCAGGCCGCGGGGCTTGCGGAGACGCCGCTATTGCAAAGCCCGCCGCTCGAGGAATAGGCTCCCGGGACGAGCGCACTACTACATCAGTTTTTGGACCAAGTACGTCCATTGGAGCGCACTGGTGAAGGCCTGCTCGCGCAGATTGGCGCCGGCCGCATGACCGCCTTCGGTCACTTCGTAGAAGAGAAACGGTACGTGCATCGCCTCTAACTTGGCGGCGAACTTGCGCGCGTGTTGCGGCCCGACGCGATCGTCCTTGGTCGTCGTCCAGATGAACGGCTCGGGATATTTCACGCCCGGCTTCAAGTTGTCATACGGCGAGATCGAGGCGAGAAAGGCGCGCTGCTGCGGATTGGACACGCTGCCATATTCGCCCGTCCACGACGCGCCCGCCTCGATCCGTTCGTAGCGCAGCATGTCGAGCAGCGGAACCGCGATGTCGACGGCCCGCCACAGCTCGGGATGCTGGGTGAACTCGACGCCCATCAGCAAACCGCCGTTGGAACCGCCCTCGATGCCGAGACGCCGGGGGCTCGTGACTTTCGTTGCGATGAGGTCTTCGGCGACCGCCGCGAAGTCGTCGTAGACGCGCTGGCGGTGCGTCGTCAGCCCGGCGTCGTGCCAATCCGGGCCGAACTCGCCCCCGCCGCGGATGTTCGCGAGCGCGTAGACGCCCCCGCGCTCGAGCCAGAGCTTGCCCAACGTTCCGTTGTAGCTCGGTGTCATCGAAATGGCGAAGCCTCCGTAGGCGTACAGCAGCGTCGGGTTATTTCCATCGAGCCGCATGCTCTTGGGATGGACGATAAAGTAGGGAATCTGCGTCCCGTCTTGCGATGTCGCCTCGCGTTGAGCGACGACGTCGTTCGACGCATCGAAGCGTGCCGGCGCGGTCTTCACGACGGCCAGCGCGGCGCTGTCCGCGTCGAGATGCCGGAGCGTGGGCGGTATGAGGAAGCTCGTCGTCGTGAGATAGGCGCTCTCACCGTTGGGGTCGGCCGCGTTGAGGTCGATCGACGAGTTATCGGGCAGATCGAGGCGTTGCTTCGTCCAGCCGCCGCCGGGAGCCGGCGTGTAGATCCATGCGCGCGCGCGGACGTTCTCGTAGGTGACGAGCAGCAGGTGCGAGCGCGTCGTGGCGAGGCCGTCGAGCATCTCGCGCGAACGCGGAGCGTAGACGAGCTCCGGTTGCAACTGCTGCGGATCCGACGCCGCGGCCGAGAGCGCGACGTCGACGAGCGAACCGCGCGAGAAAGTCGAGCCGTTCACGGTCCAGTCCGCGTCGAGCGTAAAGAGCAATCGCCCGCTGACGAGCCCCGCCGGCTGAGCGCTCAGTGGAACGGCGAGCCGTTGCAGACCGCCGGCGGTCATCAGATAGTATTGTGCCGTAAACGTGGAGAGGGGGCGCACGATGATCGTGGCGCGGTCGCCCGTTCCGTCGTGGAGGACGAGCGGCGTAACGCCGTAGCCGCCGTCGGACTGCGCGCCGCGAAAAACCTCGACCGCGCTCGAAAGCGGCTCTCCGCGACGCAGCCGCTTGACGACGAACGGATATCCGGCGGCGGTTAACTGCCCAGGCGTCCACGCCCGCGACACCAGCAGTGAATCGGCGCTCTCCCAGGCGATCCGCTGCTTGGCCCGAGGCAGCGTGAATCCGTTCGGGACGAAGCGCTTCGCTGCCGGGTCGTATTCGCGCGCGGTGATCGCGTCTTCGCCGCCGTCCGAGAGGAGGACCAGGCAGCGATTCTCGCGCGGCCAGACGCATTGCGTGCCCTTCCACACCCAGTTCGCGTGCTCGGTCTTGGCCAAGGCATCGAGATCGAGTACGGTCGTCCACGGCGACGAAGCCAACGCATAACCTTCGGGCGTCGTTCGCCGCCAGATCCCGCGCACGTGTTGCGCGTCTTGCCAGAAATCGTAGATGTCGCCGGCAACGAATGCCGGTGCGGGTATTCGATCCTGCGCCTGGGCGATCGTCAGCGCCTCCGCATAGAACCGGGCGAAGTTTGGATCGTTCCCGAGCACGGCGAGCGTCTTGGCGTTCTCCGCCTCGACCCACGCCATCGCGCGCGAACCGTGCACGTCTTCGAGCCACAAGAAAGGATCGGTTGCCGGAACCGCGCCGATCAGCGCGCCGAGGATTGTCGAGACGAGCACGCGTCGCATCTCGTCACATCTTCGGCGCCGGCGGCGCTTGCCATCCGTAGGGGAGGACTTTGCAGCCGTCTAAGGCATTTCGCGCGAGGGAGGTTGCTTGTGGCGAAGACGTTTGGAACGAGGATCGCGGTATTCGGGATTGGTTTCGCGCTGGTTTTCGGCCTGGCCGGCATACCGGCGCCGGCCGCGCTCGACATGTACGTCGGAGCACGTACCGTCGTACGAAACGAGTCCTTGAGCAGTTGCAACGACAAGGCAAAGCACGCGCTGATTTCCGTGCTCGGCAGGGCGGCGTCATACGGCGACACCGGCAACTGGGAGGGAATCGGAGCGATCGATACGTCGGGCAACTCCTTCGCCGCGGCCGCCGTTCATTGTTATCCCCTCGACCAAGTTCGCGGTTACGTCGTGACGTTTACGTGTGCGGCGCAAACACCGCCCGCCACCGAAACCGCCGGCGTCATTTGCGATAAGCTCGCGGCCGCATTTGGAGGTCAACCGTGAGCGCCCATCTGCGTCGAGTTGCGTTCGGTAGCGGCGCGCTGGTCGCGAGTTTCTTGTGGTGCGGCTCGAGCACTCCCGCGTCGGTCGACATCGCCGCCGGGATTCGCTACGTGAGCCCGACCGGCACGCTCGCCGATTGCAGCGCCAAGGCGCGCGCGTCGCTCGACGCGTTCCTCGAGGGTGCGGCCGAATCGAGTCCCGGCAGCGGCGACTGGATCGCGCATTCGCAAAACGGCGTCGCCGGAATGCCGACCGCGACGGCGGTCATCCGATGTTATGCCTTGCCGCAGGGATATTTCGCGACCTTTGACTGCGCCGTCCAACTGCCCGATAATCCGTACTTGGCGCAAGCACTCTGCTTAGACGTCGCGCACAAATTCTACGGAGGTCCGATCGCGGCGCTAGCGGCGATACCGACGCCGACTCCAATACCGACCGGCTGTGCGACGAACAGCCTCGTCGGTACGTGGGTCTCGGACAGCGACTCGACGCTGACGTTCACCATGGACCTGACCGGCGACGTCACCGACAATCAAGGCGTTTCGGGCAGTTGGGGACTCAAAGGCGACACGGTAACGCTCACGTACTACGGTACCCATACGCTCACGCTCTCTTCCGACGGCAAGCACATGAAAGGCGGCGGCTACAGCCTCACGCGCAAGTGCTAGCGGCTGCACGTAATGCGGCCGTGCACTCGTGAAGGC
>JASHOM010000062.1 GCA_030041115.1 Vulcanimicrobiota bacterium
TCGCGCCGCCGTACGCGCAAGGGTGGTACGTGGAGCGTTGGGAGCTCGACGACGACTACTTGCGCCGGGGCTTCGTCGTCAACACGCATACGACGTCCGTTTCGCCCGGTCCCAACGGTGCGTCGGAGACGCTCGAATACGCGCTCGACGATTTCTCGATCGCACGTCTTGCCGGCGCGCTGCACGATGCGCGAACGTACGCCCTGTTCATGCGCCGCTCGTCGAACTGGATGACGCTCTTCGATAGCGCCGCTCGCTCCATTGCACCGCGCGATCCGCAAGGCGCATTCATGCACCCGCCGGTCACCGAGAACGGCCAGAGCGGCTTTCAGGAGGGAAACGCCGCCCAATACACGTGGCTCGTGCCCCAAGATCTGCGCGACTTGGTCGCCGCGATGGGCGGCGCCGCGGCGGCGTCTGCGAAGCTCGACGAATTCTTCACCCAGCTCAATGCCGGCCAAGACAAACCCTACGCGTGGCTCGGCAACGAGCCGAGTCTGGGCACGCCGTGGGTCTATCTCTCGGCCGGCAAGCCTTGGCGCGCGCAAGAGATCCTTCGCCGCGCGCTCACGACGCTCTACGGCGATACGCCCGACGGAATTCCCGGAAACGACGACCTCGGTACGATGAGCGCCTGGTACGTCTGGTGCGCGATCGGGCTCTATCCGCAGAATCCGGCGGTCCGTAACCTCGACCTCGGAACGCCGCTGTTCACCGGCGTCACGGTGCGCGCGCCCAACGGACCGACGATCGCGATCAGTTCGCCGCAAAGCTCGGCATCCGACTCGTATATCGAGTCGGTGCGGGTCGACGGCGGCACGACCGGCCGGTCGTGGATCGCGCTGCCGGCGCGGGGGGTCGTGCGCATCGACGTTTCCGCCGGCGCGCAGCCGAACGAACGATGGGCAAACGCAGGCGACGCCGCGCCGCCGTCGTACGCGACAACCGCGCTCTCGCTCCCGGCGGCAACCGGCGCCGCCTTCGAGCCGGCGCCGGTCAACCTCTCCGTGAGTGCCGGCACCACCGAAACGCTGCGCTTCGACGTTGCGAACGGTGACGCGAATCCGGTCGCGGTGACGTGGCACGCGCTGATTCCCAACGGCTTTCAGATCGATGCGGACCGCGGCCGCGTCCTGCTCAGCGGCGCGGGCCGGCAGACCGTCGCCGCGCGGCTCACCGCCGACGCCGACCTTCCAGCCGGCTACTATCACGTGCGCGTTGACGGCCTCGCCGCCAACGGCGCCGCACTCGAACACCTCACCGCAATCGTACGCGTCACGCGCGGCCGCGACCGCCCCGCGCTCGCCTATGCGGAGAACACCTTCGGCAACACGGTAACGCCGGTCGATCTGGCGACGAACGCAACCGGTCCGGAAATTCGCGTCGGCGAAGAACCGCGCGACGCCGCGTTGAGCTCCGACGGCACGCGGCTCTACGTCGCAAATCTCGGCGGCGGCTCGATCAGCGTCGTCGATACGGCCGGGCAGCGCGTCGTCGCGACCGTTAAGGTCGGCTCCTCGCCCGGCGGCATCGCGCTGACGCCCGACGGCAAGACGCTCTGGGTGGCAAATGCCGACGACGCAACGATCGAACCGATCGATACGGCCTCGCTCAAGGCCGGCGCGACGATTCCCGTCGGATCGCGGCCGCGCGCGATTGCGATCGCGCCGGACGGCTCGATGCTCTACGTGAGCAACATGGGATCGAATACCGTGACCCCGGTCGATCTTCGTTCGCGCACCGCTCGACCGGCCGTCGCGGCCGGCCGGCGGCCGACCGGGCTCGCCGTTACGCCGGACGGCAAGCGACTCTACGTCGCCGACAGCGCGTCAAACGACGTCATGGCCATCGATCTTTCCAACGGCGACGTCCTCGCGCGCATGCCCGTGGGCGTCGATCCGATGCAGATCGCCATCGGCTCGAACGGACGCCTGGCCTACGTGACCAACTACGCAAACTCGACCGTCACGCCGATCGATCTGCTCTCCAACACCACCCGGCCGGCGATCGCCGCCGGCGGCGCGCCGTACGGAATCGCCGTAACGTCGAACGGTGCCACTGCGATCGTGGTCGTCCATCGCGACAACGCCTGCGTGCTCCTCGACGTGGCAACGGGGCGGGTCAGCCGGCCGATTCCGCTGGGGATCGGGCCGTACACCGTCGCGGCACCGTAACTTGGCGGCTTACTCTTGTGCCGGATCGAGCTGCGGTACGGCGTCGCCGTCGAGAAATGCGCGCAGCTCCCGGGGCGAGAACTGCAGACCGGCCCAGAACTGACCGAAGTCGCCGTAGCGCGCGCTTGCCTCGTCGAAGCGCATCTCGTAGATGAGTTTCTTGAACACGAGCGGATCGTCGGCATAGAGATCGACGCCCCATTCGAAATCGTCGAAACCGGCCGACCCCGAGATCACTTGCGTGACGCGATTGTGGTACGAGCGCCCGACGACACCGTGCGCGCTCATCATCTTGGCTCGCGCTTCAAAGCCCAAGATGTACCAGTTCTGAACTTCGCCCCGGCGCTTGCTCATCGGATAGAAACATTGGTAGCGCCGCGGCGGAATCTTCGCCCAGAGCCGAGGCGCGATGTACGGGCTTTCGGCCTGCTTGCGCATCAGCTCGTCGAAGGCCGCGATCCACTCGGGTGACTGCGGCGCGAGCTCGCGTTGACTGAGCTCGGCGTGAATCTTTCCGGTGGCATCGTAGAGACCGAGCTCCAACACCGAGACGTAGGAGCCCTGCGGGGCGAGGAACTCGCGCAGCTCCAGCTTGTCAACGAGCGTTTGCGCGTAGGCCAGCCCGTCGAAAGTGCGCGCGTAGTGCGTGAGCATCAGGTCGCCTTTATGGCCGACGATTTGGGTCAGCCCGACGTCGCCGTCGTCGTTGCGTTTGAGGTGATCGACCAGATCGGCGGCATGCCCCGCGTATTTGTCGCGCCGCTTCTCCGGCAACGCGTCCCATGCGCGCCGGTTGAACGCGAAAATGCGGTGGAGAATCCACCAGCCTTCGAGCGATTCGGGTACGTTCGGGTCGCGCATCTCGTCCGTCGTTTACCGGGCCAACACCTTGGCGCGTTTCACCTCGGCTTCGACTTCGGCCTCCAGCCGGTCGGGGTGCTCGCGATACTTCGCCCATAGCGGCGGCGTGTGCGCGATATCGTTGAGCACCCGCGCATAGACGGCGTTGACGGGCGTGGGCACGCGATGCTCGAGACCGGCCGCGGCCACCGCGCCGTTGAGAACGTCGACCTCCGTTTGCGGCCGGGCGCGGCGCAGATCGAGCAAGAGCGACGGCGGTTTCGTGCCTCGCGCGCCCGCGATGCTGTGCGCCAAGAGCGTGCGCGAGAGCGGGCTGGGCAGCGCTGCGACGCCGAAGAGCGCTCGCACGGGATAGCGCGGCAAGTCGATCGGCTCGATGCGCATCGCCTGCATCACGGCCCGGACCTCGCGAACCATCCGGATCTCCAGCGTAAAGATTTTGTCGAAGTGCACGAATCGATTCGGCAAGACGTTGAGGATGGCGCAGCTCGCGTTCGCGACGACGTTGAGCGAGAGTTTGCTCCACTTCAGCGCCCGCCAGTCCTCGACGACCTTGACGCTCAGGCCGGTTCCCGCAAAGGTCGCCGCCAGCCAGTTGTAGGCATTGGCGCCGATCGGCGCCAGCGCGAGGCCGCCGTCCTTGGCCGGACGTGCATTGCCGTCGCGATCGCGATCGACCGGGGTCGTCAGCGCCGCGGCAACGACCTGATCGGCGCCGAAGGCCTCGGCGAGGCGTTCCTCGTTACCGACCCCGTTTTGCGGCGAAACGAAGACGCACTTCTCGGGGTGCGCCACTGCCTTACGCAGCGTCTCGATTGCGCTCTCGGTGTCGTAGGCTTTGGTCGCGACGAGAGCGACGTCCGCATCGTACGGCTTCACCTCGCGCAAGTCGCGCGGCGCATACGCAACTTCGACGCCGATCCCACGCAGAATATCGCCCAAGTAGGTTCCGACCGCGCCCTTGCCGACGATGTAGACGTTCACGAGGAGAGGCCGGTCGATCCGAATCCGCCGTCGCCGCGCTTGGTCGCAGGCAGTTCCTCGACGAGATCGAACGCTGCGCGCGCGACCGGCGCGACGACGATCTGCGCGATGCGATCGCCGCGACGAACGACGAACGGTTCGTTGCCGAAGTTCGCGAGCACGATCTGCACCTCGCCGCGATAATCCGCGTCGATGGTTCCCGGTGAATTGAGACAGGTGACGCCGCACCGGATTGCCAGGCCGCTGCGCGGACGCACCTGCGCTTCGTATCCGGGCGGCAGCGCGAGCGAAAAGCCGGTGGGAACCAGCGCGCGCGCGCCGGGCAAGAGCGTCAGTTGCTCGCGGACCGCCGCACAAAGATCGGCGCCGGCGGCATGCTCGCTCGCGTACTGCGGAATCGGCAACCCTTCGCCCTGCGGCAAGCGCCGAAGCGCAACTCGCACGCTGTCCATTCCTTTCGGCGTTAAAGTTGAGCGAGTTCTTCGCGAAAGCTTTCGATGTCGCGAAACGAGCGGTAGACGCTCGCGAACCGAATGTACGCGACCGGATCGAGCTTGCGCAGCGCCTCCATGAGCTTCTCGCCCACGAGCGCGGAGGCTACTTCGCTCTCGCCGCGCGCGAAAAGCTCGCGCTCCAGATCGGCGGCGACCGCCTCCATTCGGGCCTCGGAGATCGGCCGTTTCTCGCAAGCCTTGCGCAGACCGGTCAGAATCTTCTCGCGGCTGTACTGCTCGCGACGCCCGTCCTTCTTGACGACGAAGAGCCTGGGCACTTCCATCCGCTCGTAGGTCGTAAAGCGATGCTTGCAGCGCGGGTCCAGACACTCGCGCCGCCGGCGTACGACGGTCTCGTCGTCACGCGAGTCGACGACTCGCGTCTCACTCTTGCGACAGGTCGGGCAAGTCAGCGGTAAATCTCTCCCCCACGGCACATCTTGTGGGTGCACGTATTATACGTCACTATGGGTAGGTAACGCAAAAAGGCCCGCGCTCCGCGCAGACCTTCGGCGTAAAAGTAATCGCGGGTGTGCTTAGGCCGAGCCGATCTTGAACATCTTGGTCTCGCAGACCGGGCACTTGCCCTCGACTGCCGGACGACCGTTCTTCATCGTAATCTGCACGGCATTTTTGATCTCGCGCTTGGCCTTGCACTTGACGCAATACGCTTCTGCTGCCAACTCTGGTACCTCCGCTGCGGCCAGGCTATTCCTTCGGGCGTGCTCGATTCCCCCCGCCGGCGCGCCTTTGCGCCTCGAGGGCGGGCGTGATGGAGGCAGGATGCAGGAGCCGATCTACGCCACGCGGGGCCAGATCGAAGCGGCTCGCGACGGCCGCGGCTTCGAGGCCGCGGCGCCCGGCCTGTGGTACTGCGGCGACCTCGCGGCCCTGGCTCGCCCCAGCGTCGCCGTCGTCGGGACCCGGGCCGCGACCTCGTACGGGCGCAGCCTCGCGCACCGGTTCGCCGCCGAGCTCGGGCGCTCGGGCTGCTGCATCGTCTCCGGCCTGGCCCTCGGGATAGACGGTGCCGCGCACGAGGGCGCGCTGAGCACGGGCGCGCCCACCATCGGCATCCTCGGCGGCGGTCACCGGCATTTCTTCCCACCGCGTCACCGGGCGCTGGCCGAGCGCATGCTTGCCGCCGGGGGTGCCGTGCTCTCTCCGTATCCGCCCGATCAACCGGCCTACCCGAACCAGTTTTTGGCTCGCAACGGCATCGTCGCGGCGCTGGCCGACGCGGTGCTCGTCGTCGAGGCCCCCGCGCGCAGCGGCGCGCTCAACACCGCCGGTTGGGCGGCGGGGCGCATTCCCGTGCTGGCCGTCCCCGGGGACGTCGACCGCAAGCACGTTGCCGGATGCCTGGCGCTGATTCGCGACGGCGCCACGCTGGTGCGCGATGCGCACGACGTTCTCGAAGCGCTCGGACGGCTCGCGCTCGCGGCCGCGATGCCGGCGGCAGCGCCCCGCGACGCGACCTCCGAGGCGTTGCTCGCCGCGCTCGACGCGGGAGCGCGCGAGCTCGACGATCTCGTTGCGGCCAGCGGCGTTGCCGCGCCGTCGGTCCTGGCCGCACTCACCCTGCTCGAACTCGACGGCACGATCGAATCGCGGGGCGGTTCGTCCTACGCGCGAGTTGCGGCTCCATCCGGCGGCGAAGGAGATCGTGCATGAGTCGCATGACCGAGGCCGCGTCGCCGCTCGACGACGCGCTGCGCGCCTTTGCCGACGCCGCCGCCGACACGGTTGCGGCGCACTACTCGGTTCCGGCGCCGGCCATCGCTTTCGAAGCGCCGCGGCGCCCCGAGTTCGGCGACTTTGCGACGAATCTCGCCTTCTCGCTGGCCAAGACGGCGCGCCGTTCTCCGCAAGAGATCGCGGCCGAGCTCGTCGGCGAGCTCGCGCGGCGAGCCCCGCAGCTCGAGCGCGTCTTCAGCAGCGTGGATGCCGTCGCCGGCTTCATCAACCTGCGCGTCGCTCCCCGCGTTTGGCATGGCGCCGTCGAACGCATCCTGCGCGAAGGCGATCGATTCGGGGAAGCACCGCCCAACGGTCAGCGAATTTCGCTCGAGTTCGGCAGCGCGAATCCAACCGGGCCGCTCGTCGTCGTGCAGGGACGTTCGATGTCGGTCGGCGCAACGCTGGCCAACGCCATGCGCTTTCGCGGCTACGACGTCTTCGTCGAATGGATCATCAACGACGCGGGCGGGCAGCTCGACGCGCTCGGCCGTTCGCTCTACGCGCGCTACCGGCAACAATCTTCGCCGGATTATCCCTTTCCGCCCGACGGATATCCGGGTGACTATTTGCTGCCGATTGCGCGTCGCATCCGGGAGCTCGACGGCGACCGCTGGGTGAGCGTCGCCGAATCCGACTGGCTCCCATACTTTTCGCAGTTCGGCCGCGACGATCTGGTCGCGCAGCAGCGGCAAACCGCGCGCCGCTTCGGCGTCGTTTACGATCGTTGGCAGAGCGAGCGCGAACTGCACGAGACCGGAAAAGTGCGCGAAGGAATCGAGCATCTGCGCGGGTTGGGATTGACGTACGAGAGCGAGGGTGCGCTCTTCTTCCGCGCGACGAGCTTCGGCGACGATAAGGATCGCGTGCTCTTGCGCAGCGACGGCCGGCCGACGTATTTTTGCATGGACGTCGCCTACCACTACAAAAAACTCAAGGACAGCGACCGCGTCGTCGACATCCTGGGTCCCGACCATCACGGCTACATCGAGCGGCTCAAGGGAATGGCGTCGGCGCTCGGTTATCCCGGGAGGCTGGAAGTGGCGATCGTTCAGCAGGTCACGCTGATGCGCGGAAACGACCAGGTCGGCATGAGCAAACGCGCCGGCGAGATCGTCGCGCTCGACGACATCATCGATGAAGTCGGCGTCGACGCGGCTCGCTTCTTTTTCATCATGCCGGCCGTCGAGTCGCCGCTCGCGTTCGACTTGAAGCTCGCGCTCGAGAACGAAAGCGAAAATCCGGTCTATTACGTCCAGTACGGCCACGCCCGAATCGCCGCGGTTCTGCGCCGCGCGCTCGAGCCGGACGTGCAAGCGGCGAAGTCGGCCGCGCTCGATTCGCTCGTGCATCCCGCTGAGCTCGCGCTCGCGCGACGCTTGGCCGAGTTTCCCAGGGTCGTCGCCGGCGTCGTCGAGCATCTTGCGCCGCACCGCTTGGCCCGCTACGCGCGCGACGTCGCGAGCGACTTCCACCAGTTTTATACCGAATGCAGAATCCTCGCCGAAGAGCGCGATTTGCGGCTCGCGCGATTGGCGCTCTCCTTGGCGGCAAAGAGCGTGCTGGCCCGCACTCTGGCGCTCGCCGGCGTGAGCGCCCCGGATTCGATGTAAACTGAGCGCCCTGTCCGGACTGGCGGCCGCACTCTGGCTGCTCGGCCTCTTCGCGGCGGCCCCCGCGCTGCGCACGGGCGGCCGCTACGAGTTCACCGATCGCCTTCGCGATGCGCTCGTTCTCGGCGTTGCGATTCCTTTCACTTTGGGCTTCGTCCACGCGCTCTACGCCGCGGCGTGCTGGGGCGCGCTCGCGGCGTGTGCGATCGTCGCGTGTTGGCGCAATCTCGCGGGCAAGCCGCCGGCGGTACGAGCAAATGCGACCGTTCCGTACGTGCTCATCGGTGCGCTCGTCGCGGTGGCCTGGCCGCAGCTCATGCGCCCGCTGCTCGACGGCGATTCGCTCTCGTACCACCTTCCGAATGCCGCCGCCTGGGTGCAGGCGCACTCGCTCTGGACGACGGCGACGCGGTACTGGTGGTATCCGCCGGCATCCGAGCTCTTCGCCGCAGGCCTTTATTCGGTCGGCGGACCGTTCGCATTGCCCTGGTGCGGCTTCGGCGCATTGGCGCTGCTGGGTTTTCGCGTTGCCGGCTGGGCGCGCGGCGCGTTCGCCGGTGAGCCGTTCTACGCCGACGCGCTCGCCGCCGCCGTCGTCACCGCCTATCCGCTCGCGATTCAGGGCGGCACGCTGCAGAACGACGTCTGGCTCGCGGCCTTCTGGCTCGAAAGCCTCTGGACGCTGCGAACCGTCGACGGCGCAGCCGCGCGTACGCTCGCGACCACCGTCTTACTCAAACCGCAAGGCTGGCTGCTGGCGGCGATTGCGCTCATCGCGCGGCGAGCACCGCGCCGGCTGTGGTTGACCGCCGCCGGGACGCTCGCACTCTGGCTCGCGCACGATGCACTCCTGTGGCAACGGGCCATCGCCGCGCCGGCCGGCACGCGCGTTGCAAATCTCGCAGGCACGTCGATCGCCGCGCACGGCGCTGACGCGCTCGCGCTGCTTGCGCGCGTGACGCTGACGGAGTCTCCCTTTGCTCTGCTCGCGCTCGTTGCGGCGCTCGCCGCTCCGGCGATCGTGCGGCGCGATCCGCGATTGGGTTGGGCCGCCTGTGCGGCCGCGCTGCTCTTCCTGGCGCTGCCGTTCGGATACGCCACGCCGGTCGCGCAGCTCGCGACCGGCGCTTCGCTGCGCTTTGCTGCGCCGGCAATCGCGATCGGCGCGCTGATTCTCGCGCGCTCCGCGCGTCGCGTTCCAATCCTCGCTACCGCCTTGTTGCTGGCCTCGACGGCGTTTGGAGTGTGGTACGTGCTGTCGATCTTTTGGAACGACGGCGGCACGCATGCGGCGATCGCCTTCGCATTCGTTGCGGTCGTCGTCGCGGCAACGGCGCGCATGCTGCGCCGCGCCTGGCCGAACGTGCTGGCTTTCGGCTTGGCGGTCGTCGCCGCGACGCATCTTGCGGCGCGCCATCCGCTCGACTACTACGCCGACGCGCTGAGCATCGGCGGCCG
>JASHOM010000063.1 GCA_030041115.1 Vulcanimicrobiota bacterium
GATCAAGATCAAAATCGGCTCCGCGTACAAGCTCGAGCAGGAGTTGGCGATGGAGATCCGCGGTCGCGATCTGATCAACGGCTTGCCCAAGACCGTCAAGATCACGAGCGAAGAGGTTCGAGAGGCGCTCTCCGAGCCGGTCGGCGCGATCGTCGAAGCAGTCAAGGCCGTTCTCGAAAAGACGCCGCCGGAGCTCGCCGCCGACATCATCGACCGCGGCATCATTCTCACCGGCGGCGGAGCACTGCTGCGTGGTTTCGAAAAGCTGCTCTCGGAAGTGACCGGTGTTCCCGCGATCGTGGCAGACGATCCGCTCTCGTGCGTTGCGATAGGTACGGGCGCCCGGCTACGCGTGTAGGAAACCTAAAATAGCTTGCGCATCATCGACGCGAGCGGCGGCAATCTCGAACAGATCGCCGAAGAGGTGGCGGCGGTCGTCTTCGCCGGCGGCACCGTCATCTTACCGAACGACACGAGCTATTTGATCGGGTGCGATCCGTACCATTACGAGGCGGTCGATCGCGTCTACGCGGCGATGGGCCGTCCGGACAACCGGCCATTGACGATGCACGTTGCGACCGCGCAAGAGTTCTTGGAGTACGCACCGCACAATCCGCTCGCCGCGGCCGCCAAACGATTGCTTCCCGCACCGGTGATCCTGCTGGTGCGCAAGCCGGCGTTCGTTAGCGACGAACTGGCGGCGGGCTTGCACACGCTCGCGTTTCGCGTCCCCGACGATCCGTTTGCCTCGCTGCTGCTCGAGCGCTGCGGACCTATTGCGGGGACGACCGCAAACCCGCGCGGGGGGAAGCATTATCTCGGCGACTCCGACCGTTCGATGCTTCCTCAAGCGGATCTCATGGTGCAGCACGGACCGGCACGCTATAATAGCGAATCCTCGATCGTGGATCTCTCGGGAAGCCACGCGCGTTTGTTGCGCGAGGGCGCCGTTTCGGAGGCTCGCCTCGCCGCGCTGCTCGGACCGATCGAACGGCCGACCGTAAAGGTGCGCATGCCTCCTTCGACAGGCTCCGTCGTTCGACAGGCTCAGGATGACAACGGGAAAGGCTCAGGATAAGCTCAGATAAATGACCCATTCGATTTTCGCCGTCGCCGCGGCCGTTGCGTTAGCCACGCCCGTCGCAAGCGGTGCGCCGGCAAGCCCGCCGCGCACGGGGCCGTCCCCGCGCGCCGTAGCGCCCTCACCGCGGGCTGCGACGCCCTCGCCCGGGACGCGCGCGTCGTCGAGTCCGGCGCCGGCGGCGTTCGATTTAGGCGTTTGGACGGTGCACGCGAGTTCGCTCGACGCAAACTTCAAGAGCGGCGACTTCAGCACGCCGAATAAAGTCGTCATGACGCGCACCGGCGGCGACGTAACGGCCGATCGCGCCAACGGAAACTACAAGAAGCAGATGCTCTACTTGAACGGGCACGTCGTCATGCACGACAATCAGGGCAGCGCGCAAAGTTTTGCCGGCGGCGGGACGCCCCGCGCGCCGAGTCCCTCGACGCTGACTGCCGACAAGGCGCAGATCGACGGGATGGCCAAGGTCTACAAGGCGATCGGCAACGTTCACTACGTACAAGCCGATACGGTCGTCAGCGCCGACACCGGAACGCTCGACGACATGGCGCACACGCTCCTACTCGAAGGCACCGTTCACATTGCCGAGGGCACGCGCAGCATGTCGGCGCGTAAGGTGCTCTACAACACCGTGACCGGAAACGCGCACGCCGAGGGGAACGTGACGATGCAGTTCCCGGGCGCACTGCACCGGACGCTGGCGACGCCCAAGCCCATCAAAGTGCCGAAGAACGGTCTCACGCAACCCGTCTCGAGCCCGCGCCCGAAGTGACCTTGGACTTTGCACGGCGGGCTGCGCCCTTGGCGGCGCGGATGCGCCCGCGAACGCTCGACGAGCTCGTGGGTCAGGAAGCGCTGTTCGGTCAGGGCCGCGCGCTGCGCGTCGCGATCGAGCAGGATGCGGTGCCGTCGATGATTCTCTGGGGTCCGCCCGGCAGCGGCAAGACGACGCTTGCGCGGATCGTCGCCGCCTCGACCGGCGCGCGTTTCGAAGGCATGTCCGCGGTGAGTGCGGGGGTGGCGGACCTGCGCCGCGTCGTCGGCGAAGCGGCGGCGCGCCGGCGCGCCGGCATGGAGACGGTGCTTTTCATCGACGAGATTCATCGGTTCAACAAAACCCAGCAAGATGCGGTTCTTCCGTACGTCGAGGACGGCACGGTGACGTTCATCGGGGCCACGACGGAGAATCCGTCGTTCGAAGTCAATTCGGCCCTGCTCTCGCGAACGCGCGTGTTCGTCCTGCAACCGCTTTCCGACGACGAGATCGGCACGATCGTCGACCGGGCGCTGGCGGACCGCGAGCGCGGGCTCGGCATGGATGAGCTCGCACTCGACGATGACGCGCGCCGGCTTTTGATCTCGCTCGCCAACGGCGACGCGCGCGCGGCTCTCAACGCGCTCGAGTTTGCGGCCGCGACCGCGATTGCGAAAGATGACGCGCGCTCGATCGACGCCGCGCTCGTTCGCGACGCAATGCAGCGCCGTGCCTCGCCGTACGACAAGGCCGGCGAGATGCATTACGACGTCATCAGCGCCTTTATCAAGTCGGTTCGCGCCGGGGACGCCGACGCCTCGCTGTACTGGCTGGCGCGCATGATCGACGGCGGCGAGGATCCGCTCTTCATCGCGCGCCGGCTCGTCATCTTTGCCTCCGAAGACATCGGGCTCGCGGATTCAAACGGCTTGAACGTCGCCGTCGCCGCGCAGCAAGCCGTTCATTTCGTCGGGATGCCGGAGGGATTTTTCGCGCTGGCGCACGCGACGCTCTATCTCGCCACGGCACCGAAGAGCAAAGACGTAGGCAAGGCCTTTAGCGCGGCGATGGACGACGTCGTGCAGACGCGTAACGATCCCGTTCCGATGCACCTGCGCAACGCTCCGACCGGCTTGATGCGGCAGCTCGGCTACGGCAAGAACGACGGCGCTGCGAGCAATTTGCCGGCCGCGCTGAGCGGGCGGCGTTACTACGACGAAAAAAGGCGGCCCGAGTGATTCTCGGACCGCCAGTTTCCCGTTGCTACTTCTCGGAGTGTGCGTTGGAGCTTCGCACAACCGCATCATAAAACAGCATACTGTGAGCGACCTGTGAATTTCGATCGAATTTATCTCGACAATGCCGCCACGACGCCGCTGCGCGCCGAGGTCGCGGAGACGATGCACGCAGCCGGCGCGCAGGCCGATTATAACCCAAGTTCAATGCATGCCGAAGGACGGCGGGCAAGGGCTGTGCTCGACGCTGCGCGCGAACGCCTCGCCGCCTTGCTGGGAGCCGCGCGAAACGAAATCCTTTTCACCTCGAGCGGCACCGAGGCAAACAACCTGGCACTCTTGGGCGTCGCCCGGGCCGGCCCACGCGGCGCTCACGTCCTCGCGGCGGCGAGCGAGCATCACTCGGTGCTTTTCGTCCTGGACCGGCTGCGCGAGGAAGGCTTTTCGACGACCGTGCTGCCGGTCGGCCGCGACGGCTGCGTTGACCCGTCGGAGTTCGCCGCGGCCTTGCGGCCGGAGACTGTTCTCGCCTCGGTGATGTACGCGAACAACGAAACCGGTGCGCTCGGGCCCGTCGCCGAGCTTGCGCGGATCGCGCGGGCGCGCGGAGTGCTTCTCCACAGCGACGCGGTCCAAACGCCCTGTTGGCTGCCGCTCGACGTCAACCAACTGGGCGTCGACCTTCTTTCACTCTCGGCGCACAAGTTCGGAGGTCCCAAGGGCGTTGGTCTGCTCTACGTGCGGCGCGGGGTTCCGCTGGCGTCGCTCCTGTACGGCGGCGGTCAAGAGTTCGGACGGCGTGCCGGAACGCCCAACGTTTGCGCAATCGCCGGCATGGCGCGGGCGCTCGAGCTGGCCGGCGTCGAACGCGAGGCGAAGGCCCGGGCCGTCGGCGCGCTGCGCGATCGGCTCGAAGCGAACATCTCGGCCGCTATTCCCGACGTTCGCATCAACCGCGCCGAGTCCCGACTGCCGAACATTTCGAACGTGAGCTTTGCCGGGGTCGAGTCGGCCGCGCTGCTCGTCGCACTCGATCTAGCCGGCGTCGCCGTTTCGGCGGGGAGCGCGTGCACCTCGGGAAGCCTCGAGCCGAGTCACGTCCTGGCGGCCCTGGGTCTCGAGCGGCGTTGGCTGACCGGCGCGGTTCGGTTTTCACTGGGCACCACCTCG
>JASHOM010000064.1 GCA_030041115.1 Vulcanimicrobiota bacterium
CGGTGGGGGCACGGTCGTCAATCTGGAGACGCTCATCGAGGAGCTCGACGCGTTGGCCAAGCTCGGGGTCGACGTCTCGCGCGTGAAAATTTCCGATCGCGCGCACATCGTCTTTCCGTACCACGTCGCGCGCGATGCGGCGAGCGAGCGCGCGCGCGCGAGCGCGCTCGGCACGACCGGACGTGGAATCGGCCCCGCGTACGTCGATCGCGTCGCTCGTACGGGCATCCGGTTCGTCGATCTGAAACGGCCGGCCGAGCTCGCGGAAAAGCTTCGGGCGAACTCCGCTGCGAATGAGACGCTGGCGGCGACGCTGGCCGCGGCGAAACGGCTGGAGTCGCACATCGTCGACGGCGTCGGTTTCATGCAGGCGTGCCTCGCGCGCGACGAGCGCGTGCTGCTCGAGGGCGCGCAAGGCACGCTGCTCGACGTCGGCTACGGTACGTATCCGTACGTCACCAGCTCGCACACGATCGCCGGCGGCGCTTGCACGGGGCTCGGCATCGGGCCGGGTGCGATCGGGCGCGTCGTCGGCGTGCTCAAAGCCTACTGCACGCGCGTGGGAGGCGGACCGCTGCCGTCCGAGTTGTCCGGCGACGCGGGCGAGCGGCTGCGACGCCAGGGCGGCGAGTACGGAACCGTAACGGGACGGCCCCGACGCTGCGGGTGGCTCGATGCGGTCGCCGCGCGCTACGCGGTTGCCCTCAACGGATTGACGAGCGCGGTCATCACCAAGCTCGACGTCTTGACCGGATTCGAGCGCATCGGTATCGTCACCGGGTACCGGCTCGACGGCCGGCCGGCCACCTTTTCCGAGGCCGGCGCTCCCGGCCTCGAGATCGAGATCGAAGAGCTTCCCGGCTGGAGCGAACCGATTCGGGCGTATCGGCGCATCGCCGAGCTGCCCAGTGCGGCGCGCAACTACGTCAAGCGAGTCGGCGACCTGCTCGGCGTACCGGTCGAATTGGTCTCCGTCGGGCGGGAACGCACGCAGTTGGCTCGCTGAGACCCGCCGGCGGGAGTTCTCTCCAATATGCCGGCCGGCTTCGAGTTTTCGCTTCAACCGCTGCTCGATCGGCGCGAGCGCATCGAAGAGGAGCGACGGCGCGACCTCGCGCGGTGCATGAACGCGCTCGAGCGCTGCGCGCACGAGGTCGAGTCGCTCGCCCGAACCCAGCGGCGCTCGCTGAACGAGCTTGCCCAATGGGCGCGCGCGGCGCCGGCCGATCTGCGCCTGCGCGACCGCCATCTGCTGGCGTTGCAAACGGCGATCGACACCGAGCGCCGGCAGTACGCGCAACTCGAAGGGGCGTGCGAACGCGCGCGCGCCGCACTGACGGCGGCGGGCCGAGAACGGCGTACGATGGAAAAACTCAAAGAGCGCCGCCATCAGGCCTTCTCGGCAGCTCAAACGCGGCGCGAAGAGCTCGAGCTGGACGATGCGAATGCGCGGGCTCACGAGCGGCGAGCGCGCGAGAGGCTCGTCCAGCGCGCAGCCGGAAGAGCCGCTTCGTGATCGTGCTCACCCGTCTCAACGGTCAGCCCGTGATGCTCAACTGCGACCTGATCGAATCGGTCGAGCAAGACGCGGAGAGCGTTATCACGCTTACGACCGGCAACGCCGTCGTCGTCCGCGAACCGCTGGACGAGATCGAGCGGCGCGTCGTCGCGTTCAAGCGCAAGATCTTCGCGACGCCTCGGCCGGAGTAGCCCGCCATGCCCTCGGGCTTCTGGGCCGGCTACGTCGAAAAGCTCGCGATCGTCGCGTTGCTGCTCGCCGCGCTCTATTTCGCCGCCGCCGTAGTGCGGCGGACGCGATTCTTCGCGCGTCCCGGTCGGCGCGTGGCGCTCTTGGAGTCGCTGGCGCTCTCGCAGCACGCTGCGCTGTACGTCGTGCGAGCGGGTCCGCGCTACTTTTTGATCGGATCGACGAGCGGCGGTCTCTCGACCTTGGCGGAGCTCGCCCCCTCGGACGTCGAGGTTACACGTTGAAGTATCTGAACTGCCCGATCTTGTTGCCGGCGGTCTCGATGAAGTAAACCTGACTGTCGGTGCCGAGCGTCATATCGGTCGGCGCGGAGTTCGCCGTGGGAATGGGATACAGATTGACGCGATGACCGCGGAAGAAGAACTGCCCAATTTTGTTACCGCCGGTGTCGGTGAAGTAGAAGTTTCCGTCGATGCCCTGAACGAGATCGTCGGGCGCCACCGATCCTGCGAGCGGATATTGCGCCGTGACGACGCCGGTCGTCGACATTCGCCCGATTTGTTTGGCTTTCTGCTCGATGAACCACAAGCCGTTGTCGGTTGCCGAAGCGATGCCTTTGAGACCCGCATTCGCCGGCGTGACTTTATACTCGGTCAGCGGGCGGCCGCTGACCGGCAAACGCCCGATGCTGTTCGTCCCCGGCTCGGTAAACCACAAGGCGCCGTCGGGACCGTCGGTGATGTCCAGCGGTTGCGCGTCGCCCGTCAGCCTGTATTGAGTGAACTTGACGTGCGGCTTGATCCGAAGCGGCTCGACTTTCCAGATCGAGTTCGTTCCCGGATCGGTAACCCACATGTTACCGTCGCCGCCGAGAGCGATGCCGGTCGGCGTCGCGGCAGCGTCGGGCAGCGTGTACTCGGTGTAGGGCGGCCCGCTGACCGTAATCTGGGCAACGCGATGAACCTTCGCCTCGGTGAACCAGACGTTGAGATTCGGTCCCGGACCCGAGGCGATGCCGGCGGGACCGGCTTTGCGCGTCGGGGTGACGTTTTCCGAAATCTTGCCGCCGCTGCCGAGCTGGCCGATTTTGCTCGACGCAGACTCGGTAATCCAGAGAAGACCGTCGCTCCCCAGCGCGATGCCCAGCGGCTCGCTCGATGCGGTCGGAATGGTGTACTGGCTCGTGACGGCCGGCGTTGCAGTGGGCGACGGCGTCGGCGTGCCGTTCGTAACCGGCGTGCCTTTCCCGCATGCGGCCAGCAGCGCAGCGGCAAGAAATGCGAGCGCAACGCGTACCGTTGCCAACAAATGCTTCTCCTTGGGACTGCTCGGTGGGAGCCGAGGGCGGTGAATCAGCCTCCCTTATTGGCAGGCGATTTCGGCATTCCCCCAACGATGCTCCAGGGGGCTTCCCGCGAGGCCCTCTTTTAATCCTAAATAATTAGTTGACAGGGGCTCCGCAAGCCGCGATCATGCAACTAAACCTTTAGTAGAAACCGTGGAGGGACGATGACCCGGCAACCCAATCTTCCCGATGCCAACCTGCCCGCGACCGTCCGGCCGGGGGTTCGCCTGCCCGGCGCGTTGGCCCCGGCCCACGTCTTTCGGGGTCGGGGTATGGGGCTCGGACGCTAACCGTGGCTCGGCGCCGCGAGCCCGCGCCGACCGAGGCGGAGCTGCGGCTCATGAAGGTGCTCTGGCAACGCGGGGAAGCCACCGTTGCCGAGATTGCCGCGGCGCTTGCGCCGCCGCCGATCGCGTACAACAGCGTCCTCACGACGATGCGCATCCTCGAGCGCAAGGGATACGTCGCGCACCGCGAAGCCGGGCGTGCGTTCGTCTACCGGCCGCTGGTCGCGCGCGGCGAGGCAGCGGGGCGCGCGGTGGGGCATCTGCTTTCGAGATTCTTTGACAACAGCGCAGGCACGCTTGCGCTGCGCTTGATCGAGACCGAGCGCCTCTCCGGCGAGGAGCTCGCGCGTCTGCGCGCCCTCATCGAGCGATACGAGGAACCCGCACGGTGATTCGCTGACGACCGTGCCGCAAGCGATCTTCGAGCAACGGGCGGGCCGCCGAGCGCTTCGCTGCGGCAGGCAGGTCTTAGCAGGCGTCCGAGCCGTAGAAATCGAGCGATGCGAGTCATGGTCGTCCTGGCGGTCGCGGTGCTCGCAGCCGGCGCAACGCCGCCGCCGCAGATCTACCACGTCGTTACCACGCCGCTGTGCGCCCGGTTGCACGACCGCGTCGCGCCGGCGATCGGGATGATGCTCGAAAACGACGCGACGATCAAAAAGAGCCCCGCACTGTTCAAACAGTACAACGACGCAACGCTTTACGGTCCCGATCCAGGCGAATACGGAACGGCCGGACAACAGAACCCCAGCGCCGGCGATCCGGGCGGCGAGTCGAATCCATCGCAAAACCTGGCGTTGCAAGGGATGGAGAACCTGATCCGTCCGATCGCCAACAACATCATCGCGATTCAAACGACGCTGGACTCGTCCGAACTTCAAGGCGGAACCGGAAACGCCGACGACGACAAGCGGCTGCAAACGATCCGCGACAAGCTGCTCAAGGCGCTGGCGGCGCAGAATGCGTCGTTGGACATCATCAGCGGGTTCGTCGACACGCAGCAGATGGCCGACTTGCAGCACGCCGGCGAAGCGTACATCAGCTCGATCGTGCAGCCCGACGTGACCGGCGCGCAGACGTCGACGCCCGCACCCAATCCGCTCGAACAGAATCCCAACTATGCCGGACTCGCGCCGAATCCGTACGACATCGATCCCGCGACGATTCCGGGCTTGACCCTTGGTTATAATCCGGTGACGCGTTTGATCGATGCGCTTCATTGGACCATCGAGCAGACGGGCACGAGGGAAAACGACGCGGCGAAAACGGTGATGTCGAGCGCCGCGCAATGCAGCGGCAACCCGGTACCGAGTCCCTCGCCCTAGCCCGTTTACGCGGCGAGATGCGCGGTTGACTCCAGCGCCGCGCTCAAGTCGGCAACCAGGTCGTCGACCTCTTCGATGCCGACGGAAAGGCGCAAGAGATCGTCGGTGATCCCCAGCGCGGCCCGTTGCTGCGGTGCGAGCGAACCATGCGTCATCGTCGCGGGATTGCAGATGAGCGATTCGACGCCGCCGAGCGAGACGGCCAGATTGAAGATCGCGGTCGACCGTGCGATGGCGCGCGCGCGCGCCACGCCGCCGGCCGGGCGGAATGAGACGATACCGCCGGAGGCGCTCATCTGGCGTCGCGCCAGCTCGTGCTGCGGATGAAAAGAGAGACCGGGGTAGTGAACCTGCTCGACGTCGCTGCGCGCGGCCAGAAACTCGGCGATCGCCTGGGCGTTGCGCGAGTGGGCACGCATCCGCAGCGCGAGCGTCTTTGCACCGCGCAGCGTCAGATAGGAATCCCAAGGTCCGGGAATCGCTCCCACGCAGTTTTGATGGTAGGCGATCCGCTCGCCGAGCTCGCGGCTCTTGGTGACGACCGCGCCGCCCACGACGTCGCTGTGTCCGCAAATGTATTTGGTGGTC
>JASHOM010000065.1 GCA_030041115.1 Vulcanimicrobiota bacterium
CGGTGTGCAGCGTGAGCTCGGCAACGCCAATCTGCGTTGCGGGAGCGACGGAAATGATCGGGTACTCGACCCGAAAAAATTGATGCGCTTCGTAGGCCGAGTAGCTCGACTGCGCTTTCTCAATGTAGTCTTGCCCGCCGCCGGCATGACGCACGTGCAACGCCTGTCCGTCAGACAGGGTGAACCACATGGAGGCAAGCGTACCGAAATTCTCGACGATCGCATCGTCGACGAGCGACCGTGCCATGGGATTTGAGGCATACGTGCTGACCTGCACGAGGCGCGTAATGCGATCGACTTCGGTCGCGATCGACCCGGTGCCGCCGACATTGCAAAGCAGGTCGTAGACGCCCGACACCGTGACGGCATCGCTAGCCGCCGACGCATCGATCCCGAGCGCAGTCAGGGCGGCCGCCACGGCAGTCGCTACGGCCGAGAGCTCCTCACCGGGCGTCGTTTGCGTGAGCGAGTCTTGCCCATCCACCACGACATGCACGTTGTACTGAGCTGGAACTGACCCGGAGAACGTGATGACGTAGTCCGCTTCGACGATCGTGACGGTCGCGACGAGTGATACAGTTGGAGGCGTCGGGATCTGGCAATAGGGATCGTTCGGGCTGTAGATTGGTCCGGGGCCCGGCTTGAGCGGCCAGAGCACCGACAGGTAGTTGTTGCCGTTGAGTGCGAGGATATCGACCAGTTCGGTCGTGACGGCCCAGCCGGAAACGACTTGACCCGCAACTGTATCACCAAGTGCAGCATTAAGCACTGCCGTCATTGCGGTAATCATCGTGTCGAGCACGTCGAGGACGCGCGGCTTAGCCACGTTGCTCGACCTCGCGTAACGCGCGGAGCAGGAACGCCTCCTGACACGTCTTGGCGACGATGATACAATCCGGAACCTGCGCGCGCAGTCCACTCTGGACGGCGGCCTGAGTGTTCGTGGTAAAGAAAATTACATGCCGAACATGCCCCGAGGTAATCGCCTGCTGCGCCGCCTCGCCTCCCGTGAGATACGGCATAGCGACGTCGGTGACCAGTACGTCTGGCTGACATCGTGCGCAGGCTTCGACCACCTGTCTGCCGTCGTCACAGAGCGCAACGACCTCATGACCAGCTTGACGACAGACGCGACGAAGGAAGCGCAGTGCGGAGCCATTGTCGTCGGCGACAATGATCCGCATTTACGTGCTCCCTAGAAGGGCAGCTTCTCGACCATGCAGATGATGCCGGTTAGGCCGGCATCATTACTCGAAAAGGCCTTCGTGACTTCGTAGCGATCGCTCACGCCCGTTCCCACATTAAACCGGACCTTGACCTCTTCGAGAAAGATCCCAGGGAGGTTCGGGCAATAGATCACAAATGGCGCGCGGTACTGCTCAGTCGGAACGCCAAGGGCGTTGCCGTCCCGGATACGTGCGTTCGGCTGTAGCCCGATCTGGACTTGGGCTGGCGTTGGGTCTTCCGACGCTGGCACGAACGCGTACTCGCCATCGACTAGGGTGAGGATCTTCTCATTGGTCTTCCACACACCTGACCACCCAACGTCGCTGGTTTGCGCGATCGTGCCGGAGCTCGGCTGCTGCGATGCTGCGCCGGCGGTCGGGGAAATCGCGGAGATCGTGCAGTTGAACGGCACGGCCATCAGGATCGTTTCGGCCATTGGGCGCATTTGGGCGACGCAGAAGACGCCCCCGTCGCTGCCGTAACCTTCCGTCACGAGCAAGTCTTGCAGCTCGAGCGGCAGACGATTCCCATTCATGACATAGGCGAGCAGCTCGAAGGTGGTGTTCTCGATGGCGGCCTTGAGCGTGTAGCGCCGAATATTGGCGGGAAAGTTCGTGTAGATTGGATCGCCCGACAGGACGCCGACATTCGTGTCGTCCGACAGCCGATAGACGCTGAATGGCTGCCCGACCTCGGAGCCGACATCGTTGAGCCCGAGCTGAATGTCCTGATCGACCTGGGGCATCGTCCCAAGCCACGGAACGAACGTCATTACGCGACCGCTCCACGGCCGCCTTTACCGCTAAACTTGCGCACGTACTTCTCGCCGCCAAGCGCGCGCGCCATTTGCATGACGTACTCTTTGTACAGCGCTTTGCGAGCGCGAATCTCATCAATCCGGTACTTCACGCCCGCGCCGCCGGCGCCGCCGGCTTCGCTCAGTCGCAGTGACGAGGACGCCTGCGTCATCGTGTTTGCGAGATAGTCGCACATGGCGATGAGGCCGTAGGTCGTTGACTGTGCGCCAGTGATGCTATCGATGAATGTACCGACAATCGGGCACTGCGTGCCGGGATTGTCGCAATAGAAGGCGGTCGTGCCGCTGACGGACCCGGAGCATACGATCGCGGTTGCGCTCGGTCCGGAAACCTGAACCTGGGCGGAGTATGGAGGCATGTACTGCGGCGAGAATAGGCTGCCAGGCTGCACGCCGACCGCAGTGATTCCCGCGGCGGCAAGCGTAGCATTAGCAAGAATGGCTTTCGCCGAGTTCAGCGCGATACGAAAGAGCGGCGAGGCGATCGCTGGATTGATTGGGTTCGGCGGAGTCTCGAAGTCGGACTCCTGAACAGTGTACTCGACGGTCGTTCCATTGATCGTGTACGACAGGACGTCGCCGACAGTCGGCTGGCCGCCGATCCGATACGATCCCATGCTGACGCCGATGAGCAGTTGCTCCTCCGACGGCTGCATGTTGAGCATCATGTATTCGAGGTCCTCAACATGGATCTCGAATCGCCGGCCGAACAGCCGGCCGGCTTGCGCCGTGCCGGCGAACGGAATGCCCAAGTGACGCCGGACGGCGATCTTTTGCTGCTCAGTGAGCATGGCTGACCGCCCTCCTGCTAGAGTTCTTCGTGCGGGACTTTGAACTTATCGACGAGGCTCAGGAGCGCCGGATCGTTGTAGACGTGCCACTGCTCGAACGTAATGACTCCGCTACATGTCGTAATGCTCGTCTTTTTGGTCACGCGCACGACGCGCGCATTCGGGCCACGATCGAGCAGGCGCGCTTGCCGCGCGGCTTCACGCTTCCGGGACAATGAGCGCTCCTTGGAATTGGAAACTGAAGTAGCCCGGCCGGGAAGTCCCCGAGCCGGGCTTTATTGCTTAGATTGCCGAGGCGACTTCGATTTCGATGCCGCGCTTGAAGCGGCACCAATCCGTCGTTCCGAAGATCGTCGGGTTCGAGCTCTTGTCCGTGCCGGGCTCGAAGTCACCCACCCACTTGTAGGTAGATTTGATGACTTCTTGCATGCGATCCAGCGGGCTCTGGATGATGAACTCGACCCCTTTGATCCACTTGATGACCGACGTCTGACCGCCTTCCTCCTCCACGCGGTCCACGCCAAAGCGCTGGCCTTGGAAGTCGTACTCGGTCAGTGCGTCGCGGCCGTAGACCATTGCATGCCGGATGAGGAATCCGCCTCCCGGCGCCGTGTAGACGGGCACCGTATTGGCTGGAACGAACTCGATGCCGAGACCCTTGGCAATCACGCCGTTGGTGAACACGGGCGAGATATCCCACTTGCCCATGGTTGCCGTGTTGAAGCGGTCGTCTTGGTACAGCTGCGACATGACGAGCGAATCGACCGTGGCGATGTACATGCCGTTACGCATCTTCGGGATGCCACGGCTTTCGAGTTTCGCTTTCGCCGTGGCAAACAGATCGTAGGTCAGCAGGTCGGTCTCGGCGAGCTGGTAACGCGTCTGTTTGTAGTTCGGCCGCAGGACGAACGAGCCGTCCATGCCCTGCTGGCTGAAGACGGTCGTGGAGGCGGAAGGGTCCATCGCCACGATACGGTCGCCGATCGAGCAGGTGATCTCCGAGCTGAGCGTGAGCACGGCCGATGCGCCAATTGCCACGCCAGCGGTCTGCGCGTTCGACTCGTTCGCGCCGCCGGCGGTGCCGATCGGCGCATCGAATGCGATGCCGATGACGTTCGTCGCGTACTCCAGATCGCCGGTCGAGCCGTTGAGGACGAGGATCGGGATGGAGTTCGTGGCTGAAACCGGTGCCGGCAGGCCGTAGGACGGCGCAAGCACCGACAGTTGGTACTGCGTATCGAAGCCGATCCCGTTATCGACGTGAACGGTCGTCGAGTTTTCCACGGCCGCTAATGCGAACGTGTCGCCGGCTTCGTATGCCTTGTGCATGTTTTGCGCGGCGAGGTAGTCCATCGTGAGGCCGGCGCCTTTTGCCAACTCCTCCTCGTTATTGATGAAGAGATCGGCGATGAGGGTCGTTTCCTCTTCGATGTTGAGGTCGAGGCCGTCCGCGAATTTATTGAGCACGGCGTTCCACTGCTCGAACGAACGCTGAGACGGCGTGAGGCCGTTGTCCAGCCCGGAATTGTTTGCCGGGTTGAGCGGTGAGGTCTTCGCCGTGAGTGCGGACGCGCGCGAGAACGTTTTCGTTTGGCCGATGCGCGCTTCGAACTTCTCTCTGTTGCACGCGTCGCGATAACCGAACTGCGCCCGCAGCGCCTCCTCGTAGTACTTGTCCAAATACCCGACCTGAACGATGACGTTCGCGATCGCTGGCGGGAAGTTATTCAGAGCCATGAGTTACTCCTGAGAGCGGTAAATGAGACGAACTGCGCCGCATCCCGCATCCGCAAGGAGGGCAAGCACCAACCACGCGCCATCCGGTCGCGTACCGTGCTGGAAACTTTTTTAGACTTTGCCTGCGCGCAACCGTCGATCGAGGTCAGCCTGGTCGGCTGGGCTCATCTTACGAAAGTCGATGTCGCCTGGCTGACCGCCGGGGTTCGGATTGCCGGTTTGTAATCCGCCACGAGGGTTCGTCGGATCGCCAAACTTGTGCGGCTTGGACTTCTTGAACGCTTCGATCACTTTGTCGGCGCCCACGACGGCATCGTTCTCGTCGAGCTTGACCGATCCGAGGTCCATTAGCTCGACATCGTCGGGATCGATGAGGCCCGCCGCCTTGGCGAGCACCTTGACCTCGGCTTTGATGACGCGGGCATCACGCGCGGCGACTTTATCGGCAGCGTCCTTCTCGGCCTTTTCGCGTTTTTTGCGTTCGGACTCGGCGAGCTCTTCGAATTTCTTTTCATTCTTGAGTTTCTCGAGCCGTTCGGCTTCTGCCGCATCGTCTCGCTTGCGCAGTTCGGCCTCTGCGGCCTCGGCGCGTTCGCGATTCTTTTGGGCCTCGCTGCGCAGGTCTTTGACATGTTTCTCTTTGTAGAGTTTTTCGCCGTCCTTTTCGATCACGTTAGGGTCCGGTGGATCGCCGGGAGGCTTCGGCGGATCGGCCGGCGGTTTTGGCGGGTCAGTCGGCGGATCGGCGAATAGTTGCAGATCGAACTCGAACAATGACGTCCTCCTTGCAGCCGCTATCCAGACGGCTGCGGATTCCACGGCATCCGCACGCGGAGTCAGGGATTATCGGGCGGACCTCCCGGCTTTGGTGTAGGAACTTGTGGTTGCGGCGACTTACTGACTTCGGCCGGATCGCTGAGGCCCAATTCGCCAGCGAGTTTCTTGGCCGCAACGTCGGGCGGAATAAGGTCGTACGGCGCGGTAGCCGTGCCCCCGGCTGCGAGCTGCATGCCCTGCACGGTGTAGTACAGATCTTGGCCAAGCAATTGTTCATCGCTCGGCCAATCGAGTTTAAGCCGCAGAGTTTCGCCGACGCTCGATGGGTCGAACCCGTCGACGTCGCAGATGCCTTTACGGAGTGCGTCGAGCGTCAGCTTGATGATGGGCAGCAGTGCGCCTTCGCCGTACGCTTTGCGTTGCCGGGAGACCAGGAGCATCAGTGGCTTACGGAGTTGCTGTAACGCTGCGCCGCTCTGGGCCGCCTTCTCATTGGCCGCGTCGGACTTCATGCCGCCGACCACTTCAAGGGCCCACTCGCGCAGTTGCGCGACGAACTCGCGTAGCTCGGCCATGCCGGTGGCTTCCATCTCGACGAGCTTGGCGTCGGAATCTTTGCCGCCGCGTAGCACTTGGGTCGGGCCTTTGACCATCCGCCCGTCGCCGTCGGTAACAGTTGCTTCGGGGATTGGCTCGTCCCCGGCCGGCAGTGAGTTGGCCTGGTCGAACAGATCGCCGCTTTTGATGAAGAGCATCGGATCGGCGCTGTAGCGCAGCCCGCGATCCTCTTGCGATAGCGCGTAGTCGATACCGACGCACAGATCGACAATCGGCCACCACGTTGCGGGCCCGTCGAGATTTTTCTGCCTGCCGACAAGGTTCTTCACAAAGACCGCTGGCACGCGACCAAACTTGTGCGTCGTCTCGGTGCGTGGCTCAAACGCTATAACGTTGCCGTCTTCGTCTTTTTCGCCAAGGCGCTTGAATCGTTCGGGCGGCAGCGGATGGAATCGCGTCTCCTTAGCCGCATCAATCGAAATTCGATACCAATACGTCTGACCCGAGTCGAGTCCGCGGCGCTTTCGCTCGTCGTCGCTCGGATAGAGCGCGGTAATCTCTTTCTTGCCGATTGGGTAGGTGATATTGAGCGCGGCCAGCGTGAGAGGATCGTCCGGTAGATAAACCGGCTCGCAAAACTTTCCGGGTTGGATGTCGTAGTACGGCGCACCACTTGCCGTCGTGCGAACGATGACCGCGCACGAGCCGGGCTGCCCCTGCTCGTAGATCTGCAGCATGAGTACGTCGAACGACAGTTGGGCCAGCAGATCCGCGACCGACTTCTCCGCGTCGGCATCACGATCTTGACCGTTGAAGCACTGTACGAGCGGGAACAACTCGTCGCCGAACAACTCGCCTTGCGTTTGCGAGAAGAGCAAATGGGCAAGTCCGTACTGCAGCGACGGGCGGCGGTCGCGCGTGGGAATGTAGTTGCCGCTAGCGTCGAATTCTTCCTCGAACTTGTATGGCAAGTCTTTATACAGCGTGCCGTCAAGCTGCCGTTCGAGCGCAGTGAGGAGCTTGTAACGATCGGTGGCGCCGGGCTCGGCGATGATATCCGCAACGAGATCCGCGAACGCCAAGATCGGCTCCTACTTAATGCACGTCAGCGTAATCAGGTTGGGGACGCCTCCAGGATTAGGCGATGAGAACACCGCTTCAATCCACTGATCGCCATTGAGCGCGACGTACAACTTTGCAGGGAATGACGACGGCGCGGGACCGGGCGTCGCACCAAGTGCACCGGCAACCGCGGCTGGCGACCCGAACGGGCCAGGGAAGTTTCCGCGCGTCGTCGCGGTCGAGACTGTGACCTGCCCGCCGAATGGAGCCGTCGTGGGATAGGTCGTCGGCACCGTCGTGGGCCCGCTCGTCGGATACGTCGTGGGCGCGGTCGTCGGTCCGGTTGTTGCCGGCACCTCGACGACGGCTTGCGTTTGGCCCTGATTGCAGCGCAGGGCAACCGAATCGTTCTTATTGGTGAGGTAGCCCTGCTGCTGCCATACGAAGATCCCACTGGCACCCAGGAACGCCAAGGTACAGAGTAATGCGAACAGTTGCTTCACGACGATCCTTTTAGCGGTCGAACTTGAACTTGATCGATCCCGGGCTACGCGCGAGCATCCGCTCGACATAAATGAGATAGCCGAGCGCGTCGCTACTGTGCGTGATGTTCTTATTGCGCCGCTTCTCGATTCGGCTTTCGCCTTCTCTCCACGTCACGAGGCGAAAATCGTCGATCAGATCGGCGCAGCGATCGACGTCGACCAAGAAACCAAACCCGTCATGCTTGGCGAGGAACTGCGCATTGACCATGGTCACGCGGTCGCCTTCGGATGGGCTATCTGAATGGATTCGCTTGATGATTCGGATGCCGGCGTTGCGCAGCCGCGTAAAAATGTCGTCCCACGCCGTGCGTACCGCCGACTGGCTCGAGATCGCTTGATTCCGCCCGGCTGACGGGTCGCCGTAGAGATACACGCCGTGTTTACGAGCGTGGTCACCGTAGCGTTCAAGGAATGCGTCGCACACTTCGGGCGTCCCGGCATCGAACAGGACGATGT
>JASHOM010000066.1 GCA_030041115.1 Vulcanimicrobiota bacterium
CATGACACAAATCCTTCGCGCCCTCGGAATCATCGTCATACTCTGCGCCGCAACGGCGTGCAACGGCAGTTCCTCGAATTCGACGCCGAGCGGGCCCAACGCGAGCTCGACGACCATCACCGTGGAGCTGGAGAACGGAACGCGCGTGGGCCAAATTCCGGTGACCCTCTCCACCGGAATCACCAACGGACTGCCGACGGGCGTCATAACGTCCGATCCGACGGACTCCATCGGCCAGGTTACGTTCGACAATTTGCCGTCCGGGGGACAGCTCTGCGTTTCGGCGGTAACCAGCGGAAGCGGCAAGGTCTATCGAACCAACCACTGCGCGCATCCGTTCCCGGCGAGCTACACGCTGAAGTTCAGCAGCAACCGGCCGTGAGAATTTGGAGTGCCGCAGCGATCCTTGCGATCGCCGCCTGCTCGTCGAACGTTCCGCAGACTCCTCCGCTAGCGAACGCCGCGTTGCGCGCGACCAATGTCGCGCCCGATCTGGAGCTCCGCCCGCCCGTGCTGCGTTTCAACCTCAAGCATCCCAAAGACAAGACCGAGAAAGTGCTCGGCTACGCGCCCGACGGCTCGTCCCACACCGATTGCGTCACGCTCGGCATCGCCGACGTCGACTACGAGTATGTCAAAGGGCACACCGGGTACTTCTTGATCTCGCCCGAGCATCAAGGCAAATGCGAAGTCGGCTTCGACCACTCGGGCAAGAAGCTCAAGAGTAAGACGCTGCCGGTCATCGTCAAGGATTAGGGCGGCTGCCGACGAGCGGCTGGGTCGCGATGTCCTCGTAGTTGGGCCAGACCGTTTTGCGTTTGAGCTCGGCGATGAGCTCAGCCTTTGTGGTTGGAGACATCTTGGCGATCAGTCCGCTGTATTGATTCCAGCGCGCTTGCAGCGTTTGCGCGAACGAGGCCACCCACGCGGAGGCGATCACCGGCTTGCGCGCAGCGGAGAGCGCCCCGAACGATTTGTCGAACGCGGCGATCGCTGCCGCAAAGTCGGCCGCGTATCCGGCGTTCTTCGCCTGGTCGAAGGATGACGTCGTCACCGCTTCGACCATGAAGTCGGAATAGGCGTTGGCCTTTTCTTGGAGCGCCGTGTACGCGACTGCAAGCGAGTTGACGTCGGCGGCGCCGAGAGAGGGCTTCGTTTGCGCGACCAGCGCGAGCGCTTGATTTCGCGTCGAGCTGAACGGTGCGAAGCCGGCGTTTACTTGCGCGGCGGCGCCCGCGTTGTGGGCACAACCCGCCAGGATTACGCACAGCACCGCCGCAATCGCCAACGGGCGAGAATTCTGCTGCTCGATCATGCAGATTTTGTACCCAAACGAGGGACGCGCCTCAATCCGAGCCGGCGCCCACTTGCCGCATCTTCTTATCTCGAAGGAAACGAAAGGAAACCACAGTGCCGAGCATCACTCCATTGCTCTGGTTCACCGGTCAGGCCGAGGAGGCAGCCGAGTTCTACGTCGCTACGTTCAAAAACTCGAAGATCGCGAGCATCGATCGCTACGGCGCGGCCGGTCCGGGCAAGGCCGGCTCGGTGATGACCGTGGATTTCGAGCTCGATGGTCAGCCGTTCATCGCGATCAATGCCGATGCGAGCGATCCGCAGGTGCCGGGCGAGAATTTTTCTCAAGGCAAAGTCGCGCTCTTCGTCAGCTGCCCGACGCAAGCCGAAGTCGACGAGTTGTGGGAGAAGCTTGCGCAGGGCGGCCGCAAGATGCCGTGCGGCTGGGTCGTCGATCGCTACGGTTTCGCCTGGAACATCGTGCCGGAGGGCCTGCGCGACGTCATCGGCGGTGCCGACGAAGAGCGCTCGCAGCGCGCCATGCGGGCGATGCTGCGTATGGAGAAGCTCGACCTCGACGAACTTCGCCGCGTCTACGATCGCGCTTCCTCACCCTGATCGACAAGGATCGCGTGATCCTGAGCTGCCGCATGGTACAGTTGCGAGCCTGTACGAGGACGTGGCAGATCGTGTTTGCGCGTGTGCCGACCTCGCCGTCGATCGCGGCCGAGGGTTAATTCGGAGCTACGCTAAGCGCAAGGCCCGCCGGGTAATATTTGCCGCGAACCTTGAACTCCTTGATGGCGGCACCTCCTCCCGGATATGGCCAGAAGGCGATGTTGCTAATCTGCGTCGTGCCCACGTTATATGCCCCGATAATGTAGCCTTTGTAAAGTACGAACGGAGCCTCGCCCGGAATGAAGCCGCCGTCGGGAGCGGTGAGCGTAACTCTTTTCGTGATCTTCCCGAACCGGCCCAGGTTCGAGATCCGGTAGAGTTCGCTATCATACTTTCCCGCATAGCCGACGACAAGGCTCTTTCCGTCCCATTGCATGCCGCCCGGAAAGCGTAGCTTCGTGCGCGGCCTTCCTTCCAGCTTGAACCGCTGCAGCCGCGTGCCGCCGTAGGAGAGCTCTAGAATCGTCGAACGCTCATGGCCTTCGTGAGTTCCCCGGTAACCGTCGATGAAGAGGTTTCCGCTGCCGTCATAGCTGCAGAACTCCATAAAATAAAAGTCTGGCGCAGTATAGATTATTGGGTTGCCGCTGCCAGGCGCGTAGATCGAGACGTTGTCCGCGTAGTTCGCCACGGCGAGGTCTCCGCTTTTCGGGTCCACCGCGCAGCCTATCGGGTCGTTTTCGTCGCTCAAAACGGCAATCGGTTCCGTTCCGCCGTGCGCGTATTCGCTGACCTGTGATTTCTGAAAGTCCGTCACCCACACGTCTCCGCTTCGGTCGGAGCAGAGACCGCTTGCGTCATCGAACCCGGTAAGATTCCCAACCACTTTTTTGGCGGTCGGATATGCGTAAACGAGGACCCTCGTAAGCTTTGAGACATAAAGCAAATCCTTGCTTTTCGCTTCCGGCAGCATCCACGATTCGCCGCTGCCCGCATGCGTGGCGCCTGCGGAGGTCTGCGGCATCGCGGTCGGCGGCTGCGATCCGCCACAACCCCCGAGCATCGCGACGCCGATGCTAAGCGCGTAACACAACGAGCGGGACTTCATCTTGTTACCAATCGAAGACGACGAGACTGTTTCCGGGTTCGCTCTTCCGACCGCTCCCGGTACCAAAGCTTTTCGCGCTCGGGTCGATACACGATGCCCCTCCGTCACCGCCATAGTACCACCTTCGCCGCCATCGTATCGCCCTCCACTTCTGCTGCTGCTTATCGCGTTTCCAGCGGGATCGCCGTTGCCTTCAAAGTACCTCCGCCATAGCCGCAGACGTAATGCGGGAATGGCCGCAGCCGTAAGGCCTCCCCCCGCCATAGCAATGCCGTTGAAGCGGGCTTTGGCGCGCGCAGAAGCAGCTCGGGCCGCGGACCGTTTCAAGCCGGTCCGTCTACACGGCCTAGGAGGCCGTGCCGCCCTTTTTGAATCGCCCAGCCATGGCCATGCCAACCTCTGAGCAGTTGATGCTGCCGCTACTACAGCTAACGGCCGATGGCGAAGAGCACTCCATTCGAGAGGCAGTCGATGCCCTGGCGAACCAATTCGGATTATCCAGCGGAGAGCGTAGTGAACTTCTTCCGAGCGGCAAGCAGGCACGTTTCGCTAATCGCATCGGATGGGCCAGCACGGCTCTCCGCAAGGCAATACTGCTGAAGCCTACGCGCTCCTCGCATTTCCGGATCACGGGTCGCGGGCGAGAACTATTAGCACAGAAGCCGGGCTCGATAACGGATAAACTCTTGCGCCAGTACTCTGAGTACACGGAGTACGTGGGCTCCAGCCAGCGCAAATCAGCTGGTGCGCAGAGCCAGAGCGAGCAGATGGATACGACCGCATCCAATGCATCACCGCTTGAGAGGCTCACAGAAGCATATTCACAATTGACTCAGGAAGTCGCGGACCAATTGTTAGCGAGAGTTAAGTCGTCGTCGCCTGAGTTTTTCGAGCGGCTTGTTGTGGAGCTGTTGCACAAGATGGGCTACGGTGGTTCTTTTCGAGATGCGGCACAGGCTATAGGGCGTTCGGGTGATGGTGGCGTCGACGGTGTCATAAAAGAAGACCGTCTCGGCCTAGACATGATCTACGTGCAAGCAAAGCGCTACACCGTGAACAACGTACCAGCGGGTGATCTTCGGAACTTTGTGGGGGCTTTGGCGGAAAAGAATGCTCGAAAGGGCGTTTTTATTACGACATCCGCGTTCGCGGCTGGAGCAATTGAGGTCCCGAGAAAGATTGAGGGCAAGACGTTAGTACTTGTCGATGGCGATCAGCTCGTTCGCCTTATGACTGATTACAGCGTCGGTACTGTGAACGTGGAAACGTTTCAGATTCCACGCATTGATGATGACTACTTTGAGGGTGAGCCTATTGCCTAGCCGGCCGTCAATGCCGCGGTCTACGCCCACATGCCGGAGCACTCGATCAAGGGTACGAAGCTCCAGGCCTGCTCCATGTGCGTCGGCTTGCGTTGCAGGCGTTCGGATCCCGAGTGCCGACACCTAGACAGCGACGTCTTCCCCGATAGCGATGGCGCTTCGGCGTGAGTTCACCTCGAGGTCGCCGATGCATTTCGCGCAGTTGGTCGCGAGGCGGAGATTACAGGAGTTTTCTTCCGCAGCTTCAGGCATACGGCGTCAACCCTGCCTCCTTCGAATGCTACGTGCACACGTCGCCCGCCAATCGATGGCTTCGTCTCGCCACAACCGAACTGCGCCAGTCAAATCGAGCGGTGTGACCAGGTGTGCGCCTAGCAGTCGGTTATGGGAACCGCCGCTCGGCGGGCGTCGAAAGCCACCTGAAATAACGCCTTTTCGAGTTCGTGGGAGCGTACGGGCCTGGTGGCTCGCACGGTCTTCAAAAGCGTAAACAGGCGTCCACCGCGTAACCTGCGGCCCAGAAATCAGGGAAAACCGTCCACGGCTCCCATCGAATCCGCGTTTTTAGTTGAACTGCTGTGCAGTACATCGGCAAAAAATCGGCAAGATCGTCGAGCGCGCCGGTGGTGAAGGCGAAACGACCATCTAAGGAGCCTTGGGTCGTCCGAACGCCGCCGCCCGGTTTCCGGACCCTCCGACGTGACGGAATCACGCTCGTGGGCCGCAACAGAGGCTCAAAACGACGCTTGGACGAGGTGCATCGGCAAGCTGAAATAAGCGCTTACTAAGGGGTCAATGCATAAACCGTTCCACAACCTTCCTTGCATCGAACGC
>JASHOM010000067.1 GCA_030041115.1 Vulcanimicrobiota bacterium
AGCGGCGCTATTAGCCGCCGTTTTATTGGGTGCGGGGAGTCGGCCGGCTCCTCTCATCGTCTATTCGGCGCCCGCCGGCGTTCGCCCGAGCGGTCCCGATAAAATCCGTCCCACCGACGCAGTCCTTCCGAACGGAAGAATTGCCGCGCCGGCCGGGGCGAGCGTTTTCGTCGGGAGCAACCCGTTGGGCCTGGCGCTGACGCCCGACGGCCGCTACGCGGTCGTCTCGAATGACGGCGCCGTCCCGAACTCCTCGCTCTCGGTGGTGAACACCAAAACGATGCAAATCGCCGGCGACTACCGCGATCCGTCGGCCTCGTTCTTCATGGGCGTTGCAGCGACCCGAGACCCGAGCGACCCGTCCCGCACGATCGTGCTCGTCTCCGATGCGGCAGCCGGCGCGATACGAATCTTCGATCTCGACGGCGCCGGGCAGTTGACGCCCGAAAGCGCCTCGATCGCGTTGCCGGCAAGCGGCGGCGCACGTGCGTTCCCGGCAGAGATCGCGCTGGCGCCGAACGGACGCACGGCATACGTCGCGGACAATCTCGGCGACGCCGTGATCGCCGTCGATCTGGCTTCGCGCACGGTGTTGCGCTCGCTGCCCGTCGGCGACTTCCCATTTTACGTCGCGGTCGGCAGTCGCGACGTCCTCGCCGCGGGCACCGGCCTTTCCGCGTACGCGCCGGTCGATCCGCCGGTGCAAGCACCGCAGTTCGCCTCGCCGGCCTTCGATCCGACGAAATCGTCGTCGCTCACCGTCTTCCAGCTATCGAATGCCGGCGACTTCGGCGATCCCTCCACGGTGCATATGGATCCGGCTCCAAACGGAAATGAAATCATCGGCGGCGCTGCGCCCGGTGCGACGCTGATGAGCCGCAACGGTCGAGTCGCCTACGTAGCGCTCGCCAACGTCGATCGCGTCGCCGTAGTCTCGCTGTCGGGCGAGCCGCGGGTCGTTCGCGGGCTCGATCTGCGGCTCTATCCGGGTGCCCCTTTCGGGGCGCAACCGAGCGCCGAAGCGCTGAGTCCCGACGGAAAGCGGCTGTACGTGGCCCTCGCGGGACTCAACGCAATTGCCGTGCTCGACGCGCGGCGTTCCACGCGCTATCGCTACGGTCTCATCCCGACGGCATGGTATCCGACCGCGCTCGCAATCTCGCCGAACGGGCGTTATCTCTTCGCCGTCGACAGCAAGGGCGTCAACGGCTGGGGCATCCTGCAGCGCATCGATCTGCGCCGCACCTATCTCGTGCGTGCGACCCTAGATGCGCTTCGATACAATCGAACGCCCGCCGTCGCGCAGTTCGATCCCGTGATTCCGCCGTTGCGCTCGCATCGGCGCAGCGAAGCGATCGATCACGTCGTATACGTTTCGGTCGGCGCGCAAAGCTACGATGCAATCTTCGGTGATTTGAAAGACGACGCGGGCGATCCGCACGGAGACGGCGACGCGAGTTTGTCCCTTTATCCGGGCAACGTCACTCCGAACCTTCACGCATTGGCCCTCTCCTACGCACTCGCCGATAACTTTTACGCTTCCGACGAAGACGTCGACGTGGCGAAGGAGGCGGCAACCGCCGGCGAGGCGACGCTGTATCAGCAGCTCGTTGCCGCCGCCGGAGCGGCCCGCGCGCCGATGGACGACCACGGCGACGATCCGGAAGACTACGGTCGGGCCGGCTATCTCTTCAATGCGTTGGCGCGGGCGGGAATCTCATTTCGCGATTACGGCGGACTTTTGCGGCTCTCCGGCTACGACGGCTCGACCTACCACCTCGACGTTCCCGCGTTAGCGGCGCTCAACGGAAACGTCGATTTGGATTACGCGAGTTGGAGCCCAAAGGTGAGCGCCGACACGCGCGCCAAGGTCTTCGTCGCAGACATGCAGCGATACGTTGAGTCGGACAGCGTCCCGAACTTCACCTACGTCGCTTTGCCGGCGGAGAGCGGTCGAACCGGGGCCGCCGACACCGACCGCGCGATCGGCGCGATCGTCGATTTCGTCTCGCACACGCCGCATTGGAGCTCGACCGCAATTTTCATCGTGCCCGAGGGTTCGCCCGCGGCCAAGGACCACGTTGACCTGCTGCGGACGTACGCGCTCGTCGTTTCGCCGCTTGCACGGCGCGGCTACGTCGGCCGTGCTCATCTCAGCATGGCCAGCGTTCTCAAGACAGAGGAAGAGATCTTCGGACTTCCTCCGTTGACGCTCAACGATCTGCTGGCGACCGACATGTCAGGGTTCTTTACCGACGCACCCGCGCCCGAACCATACCAGGCGGCGAGCCCGCAAGAATGACGACGATGGACCACCGGATGGACTTCGGACCGCGATTGGTAACGAACGCGACGGGGCGGCTGCGGGCCGCCGTTTTGGTGCGCCCTTCCGCCGCGATCGAGCGCGCCGCGCCGCTCGCCGGCGAACCCGGAGCAGTGTACGCCCGCGCCCTCGAGCAGCACGCCGTTCTGTGCAAAATGCTGGAATATTTCGGCGTCGAGACGACGATCGTCGAGCCTCGCGGCAACGACCCGTTGGAGACGAGCGTGGGGGACGCCGCCGTCGTCTTTGCCGACGGTGCCGCCTTGATGCGATTGACGCCGCTTTCGCGTCGCGCCGAGGTCGACCGCATGGAGAGTGAGTTCGCGCGCATGGACGTCCCCCTCGCCGGCCACGTCGCGCCGCCGGCGCTGCTCGACGGCAGCGACGTCGTGCTGGCCGGCGATACCGCTTTCGTCGGTGCCGGCGCGCGTGGAAATCAACTCGGACGCGACGGTTTCGGCGAGCTTGCGCGCGCACATGGCTATCGCGTCGTCGAAGTGAAGCTCGCCGCGGGAGTGCCGGCTCTGCGCGCGGTTGCCGGAGCGGTCGCGAAAGACACGATCGTCCTCGCCCCCGATAAAACGGATCCGGCGGCGTTTCGCGGCTTTCGCACGATTGCGCTCGATGTGGGCGAGGCACAAGCCGCGGGCGTGCTCGCAATCGAGGACGGACACGTGATCGCGGACATTCGTTATCGAACGTCGCTCGCGGCGATGCGGCGCGGCGGCATCGCAGTGGAGGCGATCGATCTCTACGAGTTTACCAAGCTGGGGCTGACGCCCTCGATGCTCACGCTCGCGCTCGCGCGCGAGTAGACCGGCCGGCCAATGCGAATCGCGCTCCTTTCCGACGTTCACGGCAACTTGTCGGCGCTCGACGCGTGCTTGGCCGATCTCGAATCGCAAGGCGGCGCCGACGCGATCGTCGTCGCGGGCGACCTGTGTCTCGACGGTCCAAAGCCGAAGAAGGTGCTGCAGCGGCTCGAGGAGATCGGCGCGACCTGCATCCGGGGCAACACCGACCGCTATCTCTACGAGGATTCGCCGGAAAGGACGTTCGAACCGGGAGAAGCCGCGCAAATAGCCTGGACCCGGCGTGAGATCGGCGAGCGGTGGCTCTCGTGGCTGAAGGTCCTTCCGTTTGCTTTACGGATCGGCGAAGACGATAATCAGCTTCTGGTCGTCCATGCCAATCCCCGAAGCGACGACGAACACATCTGGCCGGATGCGGACGACGCCTCGTTGCAGCGTCTCGTCGGCGAAGAAAGCGCCGCGGCGATCGCCTTCGGGCACCTCCACATCCCGTACGCACGAATGTGGCGAGGAAAGCTTCTCGTCAACGTATCGTCCGCGGGCTTGCCGAAAGACGGAGACCCGCGTGCCGGCTACGCGATCCTTACGGAGCGCGAAGGCGGCTGGCAAGTCAAGCACCGCCGCGTGCCCTTTGACGTCAAGAAGGTTGCAACCCAATTGGCCGATTGCGGGATTCCGGAGAGTGCAGAGCTTATCGCCACACTTCGCCGCCATCGGTACAAGCAATTAAAGAATTCGATTCCGTAGACGCACTCGTTTCACGACCGCCCGCCATCGACGTCGACCGCCTGGTGAAGCGGTACGGCTCGTTTACCGCGGTCGACGGAATCTCACTACGCGTGCGTGTCGGCGAGTTCTTCGGCTTTCTCGGGCCCAACGGCGCCGGCAAAACGACGTCGATCAATGCGATCGTCGGGCTGGCGCGCACGAGCGGCGGAGCCATTCGCATCTTCGGTCACGACAACCGGACGCAGTGGCGGCAGGCGCGGCGCCTCATCGGACTCTCGCCGCAAGAGTACAACTTCGACCGCTACCTCTCGCTTCGCGACGTGCTGATCTTTGCCGCCGGTTACTACGGACTGCACGGAAAGGCAATCGCCGAACGCGCCGACATGCTGCTCGAGCGCTTTGGCCTGTCCGCGCACGCGCACCTCGAGTACACGAAGATTTCGGGCGGTCAGAAGCGGCGCCTGTCGCTCGCCCGGGCGTTGATCCACCAGCCGAGTCTTCTGATTCTCGACGAGCCGACCGCCGGCGTCGACGTCGAGCTGCGTCTCGAACTATGGGAGTGGCTGCGCAAGCTGAACGCCGACGGACTTACCGTTTTCCTGACCACGCACTATCTGGAGGAAGCGGAGCAACTGTGTCGACGCATCGCGATCGTTCGCGACGGCCGCATCGTCACCGAAAAGCCGACCGAGGAACTCGTTGCCGACGGGGCATCGCTCCAGGACGTCTTTCTGGAGCTCACGCGAAGCTGATGCTGGGCAATCCGTTCGGTCTTTGGACGCTCGTCAAACGCGAGATGATTCGTAGCCTCAAGATCATCAATCAGGTGATCTGGCCGCCGATCATTACGACGCTGCTGTACGTCTTCGTTTTCGGTCTGGCGCTGGGCAGCCGCATCCCGAACGTGCAGGGCGTCAGCTATGCTCAGTTCTTGATTCCGGGGCTGATCATGCTCCAGGTGATCGACTCGTCGTACGGAGAATGCTCCAGCTCGCTCTTTCAGGGGCGGTTCATGAATTCCATACAAGAGCTGTTGATCGCTCCGATGTCGGCCCTCGAGATCGTTGCCGGCTACGTCCTGGGCAGTTTGGCTCGCTCGTTCCTCATCGCGGGACTCATTACCGGACTCGGGATCGTCCTCGTTCACATCGCTCCCAGCGACTGGCCGCTTTACGTTTCGGTCATCGCAATGGTCTCCGTTCTGTTCTCGGCGCTCGGGCTGATCTTCGGTCTCGTTGCCGACAAGTTCGATCATATCGCGATCTTGACGACCTTCATCATCACGCCGCTCACGTTCGTCGGTGGCGTCTTCACGTCCGCGACGATGCTCCCGCCCGCCTTGCGAAGCCTCGAACTTTTCAATCCGATTTTCTACACGATCGACGCCTTCCGCCGCAGCTACACGGGAGAAAGCTACCTCGACCCGGCATTTTCGTTGGGGATGATCGCGCTGCTGGCCGCAATTGCGCTCGCAACTATCCTGCGGATGACCGCGATTGGTTATAAGCTTCGTACTTGATGGCTGCGTTTGTTTTGCTGATCGCGGTTGCGCACTCCGCGACGCGCTTGTCCGTCGAGCCGTGGACCGGTTCGGATTACCAAGTAACGACCGCCGAGGCAGCAAGGTATCGTCTCGAAGTCAGCGGCCGCCCCGGCTCCGTCGTACGCCTGAGTGCCTTCGGCGTCGCGCAAGGATGGCTGGCGGCATTCTGCACGCCGCGACTCTGTTCACCGCAGCGAATCGTTCTCGAGCTGCCGCACTCGGGCGACGCCACCGTTCAGTTCGAGCTCATTCGGGAATCCCGGGGCGCGCCGAAAACGAGCGGCGCGACGATCACCGACGACGCGGGCGCGTCGGTGGCCGTTCCCGCGTCCACTCGCTAGAGCGTCGCCGGGTGCGCGCGTGCAATCCCTCGAACCCAGCGACGTCGCGCTGCTCTTGCTTGGGAGCAGAGCGAAGCTGCGACCGTCGAGCGGGATGGGAATCGTTGCCGAACGAAGTGAAATGATCGTTATGCGGCAGCTGAGCGTTCCGGTAAACGTACAGCAGCCGGAGAAATGAGCGTGCGGGAATGAACGGGTCGCGTTTTGGCTGCGCTGCGCTGAGCGTTTGTGCCGGCGCATGGCTGGCCGCATGCGGCGCATCGCAGCCGCCGATGGGTGCGCCGCCGGCGTTGCCTCAACGCGCTGCGATCGAAAGGCACGACAATCGCGCCGGCTTATCGATGCCGCTCGGCCCGCCCGCCGGACACTCTGTCGATTATGCCGCCTCCGGACCGCTTCTGTATGCTACGAATGTGAATCCCGTCTACAACGATGTCACCGTATATCGCGCGGGTGCCAAGGATCCCGCTCCAATTGCGACGATCTCGGATGATCTCGACGGACCTGCGGGTGATTGCTTGGACAGCAAGGGAACACTCTACGTGACGAACGAGCCGATCAGCAACGGCGGATCTGTCGTGGAGTACGCCTTCGGCAGAACCGTACCCTCGAGGGTCATTACCGAAGGCATAGATGCTCCGGCGTTTTGTGCAATCGATGGCGACGGAAACCTGTGGGTTACGAACATCGGCGGCCCCAACGCGACAGAATATCTTCGCGGCTCGAAGAAACCGCACACGGTCATTACGAGCGATATGGTCTATCCGACCGGAATCGCGATTGATTCCTCCGGCAACGTATACGTCTCGAACCGTCTTAGCAGCGGCGGTGACGTTGTCGTCTTTCCGGCTGGGAGCACGACGCCGTCGCGCACGATCACTGCCGGCGTTACTTCGCCTGCAGCACTGGCAATTGATGCGAGCGGCGACCTCTACGTGACGAACGTCACGCAGAATAACATCGAGGAGTACGCGCCTGGCGCAGATCAGCCATTTCGAACGATTACGCAAGGCCTTAGTACACCCGGAGGGGTGACCGTGAGTGAGAAGGGCCGGCTCTTCGCCGCCAACTTCGAACGGAACACTATCGTCGAGTTTCGCCCCGGATCGGCACGGCTATCGAAACGCACCATTAGCAATGGCCTGCACGCGCCAAGCGGGCTGGCGATCTACCCGGCGGTGCTTCCGTAGCGCAGTAGAACGGAGCGAAATGATCTTGATGCGCCGGTGAGAGGGGCCTGATACGTCGGCGCCAACCATCTTTGACGGCCGATCCGTGACCGAACTGCGGAGCATTTCGTTCGCGGGCAGAAGCGTCGCCTGGCTGGAATACTATAGCAGTGGCAGACTTAGGCGTTAGGATGCGGGGTGCGCAGCAGATGAATATCGTACACTTTGGTCGTTGGGCCATCACCCTTTGGACAGTAACGGCGCTAGTGGCGGGCTGCCGCGGCCCGCAGTCGCCGATCTCAACGCCGGTCCCCATGCCGGTTCAGGCGCAGATGCGATCTGACTCGGTAGCCTCTGCAGTACCAAGGCTAAGGCCGGGCGCCCGGGACCGAGGATACAAGACCAGCGGCCCGTTGCTCTACGTGGCGAGCTACGCCGAGACTCTCGAGCCATTAGCGATCTACCATGCGAACGCGGACGACCCGAAGCCTATTGCTACGATAAATAAGGACATCGATAACTCTTCGGGCGCTTGCATCGACGGCGACGGTACCGTTTACGTTGCTAACGCGGCAAGCCCGGGATGGGTTTCTGAGTACGCCCTCGGCCACACCAAGCCGCTACGAGAGATTACCAGAGGTATCAACACGCCGGCGTATTGCGCGATCGACGCGTTGGGCAACCTTTGGGTGACGAATATTGGCCTCGATGACGTCGCGGGATATCGAAAAGGTTCAACCAAACCATATATAACGATTACAGAGGGGTTAACCTACCCTGACGGTATTGCAATAGACCATGCGGGTAATCTGTACGTCGGGAATCTTCAGCCCTACGGCGTCTCAAACGTTCAAGTTTATCGCCCGGGTAGCAAATCACCGTCGAGGACGATCACCGACGGCGTAACCTGGCCGGTGGGCATTGCCGTTGATGTGCATGATACACTCTATGTGACCAATTCAACCGCGCCAGGCAGTATCGAAGAATATCGATCCGGGCAGAGCACGCCGTACCGGGCGATAACGGATGAGCTCGTTTACCCGGAAGACATCGCAGTTAACAAAAAGGGTTGGCTTTACGTCGCGAATTCAGGCTACCGTACCGATGAGCAGGCGATCCTCGAGTTTCCGCCGCATTCCCTAAGGCCATCATCTAAGGAGATCACGGAGGGCTTCTTCAACCCTCAGGGACTCGCCTATTTCCCGCCGGTATTGCCGTAAGACTTCGGGCGCTTCGGATTTATGGTGGGTGTCCCAGAGGACTTTCAACGTTAGGCGTAATCCTGGTGGCATGCGAGATATCGAGTTCGTTAAAGGCTTACCGCGGGTCGAAGGACCCCTAGGATGTTGGTCGGAGCCAGCCTTGATCTCGCCCGTCGGCGCGTGGACGTGCGCCTGGAATGGCGAAGCGCCCAAACACGATAATCGTCAACAGGTCTGGCGGGACCACGACCTGCGCTCCGATTGTCCGGAGCGCGGGATTCTGAACGGTCAAAGTTCCTTGGGCTAGGGGCGTACTACGGTCCGATCACGTTCTACGAATACCGGGCTAGCTACGGGTAGCTTTTTATCTGCCCTGTAACGTGGGCGCGCAAATAGTCCTCGGGCCAGCTAGGGCCGGGTCTCAAAAGAACGGGTTGTGCTCTTTTTCGAGCGCGATCGTCGTCGGCGGTCCGTGTCCGGGCATCACGACCGTCTCGTCCGGTAAGGTGAAGAGCTTGCCCCGGATGCTGCGGAGAATGTCGCCGTACGTGCTGGCATCGCCGTAGGCGCCGCCGACGCTTGCGGCAAACAGCGTGTCGCCCGAAAAGAGCGCCCCGTCGACCAGATAGCAGGTCGAGCCGTCGGTGTGCCCGGGGGTGTGAAGGACTCGAATCGTCGAGCCATCGCCGAACGGCAGCGACTCGCCGTCGCGCACGACGGCCGCCCGACTCGCCAGCGAGCCGATCGCGTGGACGTCGAGCTCGTGCATCACGATCCGTGCATCGGGGTATGCCGCCGCCACGGCGTTCGCAGCATCGCAATGATCGTCGTGCTTGTGCGTGATCAAAATGAATTGGAGGTCGTAGCCGCCATCCCGCAAGATTCGCAGCAAGGACGCCGGAACGCCGGCCGGGTCGACGAGCGCCGCGCGGTGGCTCTCCCTGAAGTAGACGTAACCGTTGCTGCGGACCTGGCTTTGCTGTTCGTGGCGGCCGATGTCCGGGCGCTCGATCGCCGGCGGATACCAGCGCTGCGCGGCACTATCGGCCAGCTTGGAACCGTCGAGCTGCAGGACGTTAGCGATCGCGCGGGCTTGCGCGTCGTTCGCGGCGCCGTCGTCCTTGCGCCATCGCTCGATCGAGTCGGCCGGAACGCCGCTTGCGCTCGCCAGCCGTGCGGAACTAATGCCGGTGCCGCGCATCGCCTTGCCGACGATATCGCCGAAAGTATCCTCCAGTGGGAGTTGCGTCAGGGTCATGACCCTCAGTTCGACGCACGTCGCGCCGGCGCTGCAAGCCCTTCGACCCGGTGCACCGGCTCAGGATAAACGTCGTCGAACGACGAAGTCGAGCAGCGCAGTGGAACGGATTATCATCATCGGATCGGGGCCGGCCGGCCTCACGGCCGCGATCTATGCGGCGCGTGCAAATCTGCACCCGCTCGTGCTCGCGGGCGGCCTCTACGGCGGTCAGTTGATGCTAACGACCGACGTTGAGAACTATCCGGGCTTTCCCGAAGGCATTCTGGGACCCGAACTGATGATCAAGTTTCGCGAACAGGCCGAGCGCTTCGGTGCCCGCATCGAGAACGTCGACGTCTCCTCGGTCGACTTCTCCAAGCGTCCGCTCGTAGTGAGGACCGACGACGCCGCTTACGAAAGCAAGGCGGTGATCGTCGCAACCGGTGCCAGCGCGCGCTGGCTCGACGTTCCGGGTGAGGAGCGCTTGCGCGGCCGAGGAGTTTCGAGTTGCGCCACCTGCGACGGTGCATTCTTTGCCGATAAGCAGATCGTCGTCGTCGGCGGCGGCGACTCCGCGCTCGAAGAGGCGCTGTTCCTCACGCGCTTCGGCAAGCGGGTGACGATCGTCCACCGGCGCGATAAGCTGCGCGCGAGCAAGATCATGGCCGATCGCGCGCGCTCGCACCCGAAGATCGACTTCATTTGGAACGCAGCGATCGAGGAGGTTCAGGGCGAAACGCACGTCACCGGAGTCCGGTTGCGCAATCTGACCGACGGCGGCACCGCCGATTTACACACCGACGCGCTCTTCGTGGCGATCGGTCACACGCCCAATACCGCGATCTTCGTCGATCAACTCGACCTCGACGAACGCGGGTACGTCGTTTCGCCCGACGGCTCCGCGACGAACGTCGACGGCGTCTTCGTGGCCGGCGACGTCAACGACCATCGTTACCGGCAAGCGATTACGGCCGCGGCTGCGGGTTGCCGCGCCGCAATGGACGCGGAAAAGCACCTCGAGGCGCTCGAGTTCAAAGTAGATTCGCTAGCGCGGCTTTGAGCTGCGCAAACTGGAAGAGATAGCCGAGCTCCTCGGTCCGGCGCGGCAGAACGCGCTGGCCGCGCAACAACGTCTCCGCTCCTTCGCCCAGCAGCGCGCGCAAAGCGAACGCCGGCACCGCGAGCGCGGTGGGACGCCGCAGCGCCGCGCCGAGTTCGCTCGTAAACTCGGCATTCGTTACCGGGTGCGGGGCGCTCGCATTGACCGCTCCGTCGACTCCGTCGAGCGCCATCAGATAGATTCGCACCAAATCGGCGATGTGGATCCAAGAGAACCATTGGCGCCCGCTGCCGACGATGCCACCGACTCCGAGCCGAAACGGTCGCAGCATCTTCGCGAGCGCTCCGCCGTCAAGGCCGAGCGCAACTCCGTTGCGCACGACGGCGACGCGCATCCCCAGCTCGGCGGCGCGCCGCGCCTCGCGCTCCCAGCCGATGCAAACCCGGGCGAGAAAATCATTGCCCGGCGGGCTCTCTTCGACGAACGTTTCCGCCTCGCTCGTGCCGTAGTAGCCGATCGCCGAGGCGCTCACGTAAACGGTGCAGCGACGCTCGGCCGTGGAGAGCACCTCGAGGAAGCGATGCGGCGCTTGGACGCGGCTCGCTTCGATCCGCCGTTTGACGGCGGCGTTCCAGCGCTGTGCGATCGGTTCGCCGGCAAGATTGACGATCGCGTCGCACGTCGCCGCCGCGCCTGCGGCCGTTGCGGGGTCGCGTAGCGAACAGTCAATTATCTCGTCGCCGCGCGTCCGTAGCGCCGCTCCCAGATGCCGGCCGACGAAGCCCGAACCGCCCAGAAGAAGAATCCTCATCGAGTGCTCAGCACACTAAATTCCGCCGACGAAGCAGCCGGGATTCAGCGTCCGGTTGGGATCGAACCGCGCCTTGAGCTCGCGCATTCGTTCGATGGCCGCCGGCGGTGCGCCCCACACGCGCAGACGGGCGCGATGCGGGTGTTTGCTCGCGACGACCAGTGCGCGCGGCTCCGACTCGTGCAGCGCATCGTCGAAGGCTTCGATCTTCGCCCCGAAGGCCTGCGAATCGAAGTCGCTCACGCGCGCCACGACGTCACCGTTCATCACGTCGAGGATCGTTTCGTTACGCAGCTCGAAGCGGCGCGCTAGCGCCTCGACGGCGATCACGGTTCGTTGGGAATCCGGGACGAGCGGGTAGAGACGATACGTGACCGAGCGCTCGCCCAGGCAGGCGACGTACGCGTCGACGACCCGCTCGAAAGCTTCGCGCGCGCCGGCATCGATGACGCGCGTCTGCGGCACGCCGGCGCGACCCAGTGCCGAGCGCAGCGCGAGCGTCGCCCGTTCGAGCAGCGCGTCGCTACCCTCCAGAAGCGCAAGGATGCGTCCTTCGGGGCCTTCGTCGCCATCGATGGCCTGATGGAAGCCGTCGATCCAGAAGGCGGCCGACGGGCGAATCGCGAGCGTCGAGAGCTGCGTGCAGGCGCGTTCGCGCGTCCGTTCGGGCAGCGGCGCCAGAAAGAGACGAGCCTTGGGCGGCAGCGGAATGGTTTTGAAGTTCGCCCGCGCCAGCACGCCCAACGTACCGAACGAGCCGACGTAGAGCCGGCTCATGTCGTAACCGGCGACGTTCTTGACGACCATTCCTCCGGCACGGGCGATCGTTCCGTCGGCCAGCACGATCGTCGAGCCGAGCACGTAATCGCGAGCGCGGCCGTAGCAGTGGCGTCGCGGACCCGCCCAACCTGCCGCGAGCGTGCCGCCGACCGTAGCGTCCAGCGGTCGAGGCGCGTCGAATGGAACGAACTGTCCTTGACTTGCCAACAAAATCGAGACGTCTCGCACCGGCGTTCCGGCGCGGGCCGCAACGACCAAGTCGGCCCGCTCGTTGGCGATCACGCCCGACAGTCCGGTGGTAAGCAGGGTGACGTCGGCGCGTTCGGGGGGCAAACCCATTCCGGCAAGCGTCTCGCCGCCGGCGATGCGGACCTTTTCGCCGTTTCTGTCGCAACGCGCCAACATTTGGCTCAGCGCTTGCGTGCTTTCCGGCGCGACGCGTTGTCGTGCCGTTCTCACGGCGGTACGACCTCGGGACAGCGCGCGCCGCGCGGAAAGATCTTCTCGGGATTGAGCGCTCCGGCCGGATCGAAGACGTCGCGCACGCGTGCCATCGCCGCGAGATCGGCCGTCGAGTAAACGCGAGTCATTGCCTCGCGCTTCTCCCAGCCGATGCCGTGTTCTCCGCTAATCGTGCCGCCCAGCTCGATCGCGCATTGCAGAATCTCGTTGCCCGTTTCGACCACGGCGCCGACCTGACGACGGTCGCGCCGGTCGTACATCAGCAGCGGATGAAGATTTCCATCCCCGGCGTGGAAGACGTTTCCCACGGTGATGCCGTTCGCGCGCGCCGCCGCTTCGACCGCGCGCAGCGCTTGCGGCAGCTTACTGCGCGGCACGCACACGTCTTGGGTGTAATAGTTGGGTGCGATCCTGCCGGTTGCCCCGGCGGCGCCCTTGCGCCCGGCCCACAGCGCGTCGCGTTCGGTCCGGCTCTCGGCGCTGCGCCACGAGCGGGCGGCGTGCTGCAGGACGATCGACTCGATGGCGTCTTGCGCGGCCGCTACGTCCTCGCGCAAGCCGGCATTCTCGACGAGCAGCACCGCCGCGGCCTCGGTCGGGTAACCCGCATGGAATGCCGCTTCGACCGCACGGACGATCACGGCGTCCATCATCTCGAGCGCGGTCGGAAGGATCCCCGCCGCGATGACGGCCGAGACAGCTTCCGAGGCCGAATCGATATCGTCGAAAGCCGCCAGCGAGACGCGGACCGATTCCGGAAGCTCGCTGAGACGCAGCCACGCCGAGGTCACGATTCCGAGCGTTCCTTCGCTTCCCACCAGAGCCGCGGTGAGATCGTAGCCGGCGTCCTCGACGCTCGTCGAGAAGACCTCGCCGCCGGCATCGACGACCTCGAGCCCGAGCACGTGATTGACGGTCGTGCCGTACGAAAGACAGTGCGGCCCTCCCGCATTGGTCGCGATGTTGCCGCCGAGCGTCGAGACTTGCTGCGATGACGGATCCGGCGCGTAGAAGAGCCCGCTCGCGGCGGCATGGCGCGAAAGATCGAGGTTGATCACGCCCGGCTGAACGCGCGCGCGGCGGTTGCGCTCGTCGAACTCGAGGATCCGATTCATTCGAGCGAAGGACAGAACGACGCCGCCGACGGTCGGAACCGCGCCGCCGCAGAGTCCGGTCCCGGCTCCGCGCGCGACGATCGGCTCGCCGCAGTCGCGCGCGATCTTGACCGTCGCGCTGACATCCCGCGTGGAGCCCGGTAGAACGATCGCCGACGGCGTTCCGCCGTCGGTGTACGCGTCGAACGCGTATGCCGCCAAATCTTCGGGCGCCGCTTTTACCGCGTCGCTTCCCAGCGCCTCGATCAGCCTCTCAAGCAGGATCATCGAGCAGCGGCATCAGTCATACAGGAGATAGCGCCGGCGCAGCGACTCGAAATCGGCGACGCGGGAATTCCATTGAGCCAGAATATCCTCGGCGCTCTCGCCGGCGAGCAGCGCCGCGCGGAAGGTGTCGGTGCCCCAGTCGCGATCGAGACCGCTGACGCTTTTGACGTCGATGACGTGAGGAAACAAGTCGCGAACCGCGACGGCGATCTCGACGGCGGTCCGGACGGCATAGAAAGCGCGCGGATCGAAAACCATCAGCTCCACGCCGGTCATCTCGTGACCCTCCCAAAATCCGATCAGAGGCGACCACGCCGCCGGGCGAAACCAGACGCCGGGAAGGTCGCGCGCATTGAGGTGCGTCGCGAGCTTGGCGCCGTCGATGCCGACCATGCCGGCAAGGAAGAAGGGCTTGGTGTAGCCGCTGCCGTTATTGATGCCGGCGCCGTCGAGCAATCCGGTGCCGACGTAGACGATGGTCGTCTCCCAGTCGGGGATGTTCGGCGACGTCTGTACCCATTGCAATCCCGTATCCGGCCAAATCATCGAGCGACGCCAACCGTTCATCCGCACGACGCGAAGATTAGCGCCGATCCCGAAGTGCTCGTTGAAGAGCGTCGCGAGCTCGCCGACCGTCATTCCGTGGCGGACGGCAATCGGATAGAGCCCGATGAACGATTCGAACGCAGGCTCGAGCACGGGCCCCTCGACGATCGTTCCGCCGATCGGGTTGGGGCGATCGAGCACCCAGAACTCCTTTCCGAACGCGCGTGCGCTTTGCATGGCATAGGCCATCGTGGAAATGTACGTGTACGCCCGCGATCCCACGTCTTGCACGTCGAAGAGCAGAACGTCGACGCCTTCGAGCATTCCCTGCGTCGGGTGGCGGGCGGCGCCATAGAGGCTGAAGACCGGAAGGCGCGTCTGCGGGTCGAGATACGACGCGACGGAAGCCCCGGCGTTGCGGTCGCCGCGAAAACCGTGCTCGGGCGCGTAAATCGCCTTGATGGGAATCCGGCCGTTACGGCGAATCGCGTCGACGATCGACTCCAAGCGCGAGGTGACGCCGCTCTGATTGGCGACGACGCCGACCGTTCTCCCGCCGAGATCGCGCCATTGCGATCGCAAGAAGACGTCGTCGCCCAGCTCGATGCGTGCGGGCGGTAAGGGTTGCGCAAGGCTGCGCGCCGTGCTCGCCAGCGCAAGCGCCGCGCCGCTCGCTACGAAGCGACGGCGAAGCATGGCTCGACCTCCCGCCGTAGAATTCCCGCGTCGTGCGCGCGGGCAAAGAGCGCGCGCACGGCTTCGCGGCCGTTCTTGCCGAGATCGTCGGTGAACTCGTTGACGTAGAGCTCGATGTGTGCGCGCATGACGTCGTCGCGCATTTCGACGGCATGCTCGCGGACGTACGGCATGACCGCCGCCTCGTTCGCGCGCGCGAACGCCAAGCTGCGACGAATCGCGGAATCGAGGGTCCGCGCGGTCTCTTCATCGACGTCGTTGCGGATTAGGATGGCACCGAGCGGGACCGGAAGCATCGTCATGTTCTCCCACCACTCGCCGAGGTCCGCGATCGAAATGAGGCCGGCATCGCGGTAGGTGAAGCGCGATTCGTGGATCACCAGGCCGGCGTCGACCTCGCCGCCGGCGACGGCCGCAATGATCCGGTCGAAGCGCATCGGAACGGCTTTCGGGCGTCCGCCGAGCGCGAGCTGTAGTAAGGTGAAGGCGGTCGTACGCTCGCCCGGAATCGCAATGCGTTTGTGGGCGAACTCCGAAAAGAGCGGCGGCGCTTGGGCCGGTCGAGCAACCAGCAACGGACCGCAACCGCGTCCGATCGCGCCGCCCGCCGAGAGTATCCGATAGCGGTCCATGAGGAAGGGAATTGCGCCGTAGCTGACTTTCGTCAACTGGAACTCGGAACGAGCCGCCGCCGCGTTGAGCTTTTCGATGTCGGCAAGATGCGCTCGCACGCTCGGCGCGTCGTCGAGCAGTCCGTTCGTCAATGCGGCAAAGACGTAGGTGTCGTTCGGACAGGGCGAATAGGCCAGGGCGTACTCGGCCATCAGATTGCTTGGCCGTCCAGGCCGGGCAGCTCGAAGAGCGCAGTCACGATCTGGCGCAGTCCTTCAATGCCTGCTGCAAAGTTCCAGCCGCTCGCGCCGCGATCGCCGCAGCGGTTCGAGATGCCGCGCAATTCGATCGCCCGAACGCCGGCCCGCGCCGCGGCGCGAAGAACGGCAAAGCCTTCCATCGATTCTACCTGCGCCCCGCGTTCGCACGCGAGCCGGCGAGCCGTCGCCGAGCTCGCGGTCACGCGCGCGACCGTGATGCCGCGCAGCGCCGCAAAGCCCTTTGCGCGCAGCGCGGTGACCAGCGCCGCATCCGAGCTCGCTCGGTCGATGAGCTCGCTCTCCGGCGGCAACGCCAGCGGCGCACTCGTCTCGAGGTCGAGTTCGAGCGCATCGCCGGCGACGACGATTCCGTCGCCGACGGCGGCCGCGCCGTCAAAGGCGCCGCCGAGACCGGCGTTGACGACCAGCGCGTAGCGCTTCGCGGCCAGCGCCGCGGCGAGCGCGCAGGCAGCTTCGACCGGTCCGATGCCGGTAATCAGCGTCGCGACGTCGTCGCGGGGATGCCAGAATCCTAGCTCGGCTCGAACGGCGGCGGCGAGCAGGATCACGGCACGCCGATGAACTTGTGGGTCTGCAAGGAGAGACGAAAGCGCCGCGGATGGGCTTTGGCATATCCGAGCGCCACGGCGACGTTGGCCGGCTTGTTTCCCTCCGGCTGCAAAAGAATCGTCGGCTTCTGCGCAAACA
>JASHOM010000068.1 GCA_030041115.1 Vulcanimicrobiota bacterium
ATTTCCAAGACCGCCGGGTCGAACCGTTCGAGTCTCCTTGCCTCCACCAAAGAACGCCCGATTTTACGGGCGTTTTTCGTTGCGATCGGCGTCACGGTTGCCATCGGCCGAGCTGCGCTCAAGCTTTTTCCCTAGGCGCTCGGCGGCCGCGAGTCGCACGAGCGCCTTGGTCGCCGACATCGGCGTGACTCGGCCACCGAGCGGCGTCGTGAAAACGGCGCCCTCATCGACATACGGTTCACGCGCAAGCTGCTTATGCTGCTCTTGCATTGCAGGTTGCCGACGCAATGCGCCCAAGGCCAACCTTGACAGGCCTAGACGACGAATGCTTCCGGTTTTCGTGCATTTGAGCTCTATGCGATCCTGTGTTTGCGACAAGCTCTTTGCGATTGTAAGCGTCTGACTCTCGAAATCCACGTCACTCCACGACAATGCGCAAAGCTCGCCCCGTCGCGCACGTCGCCAAAGCGAGAGTTACAAAAGGTCCCCACCGAGTCGCATTGGCCGCCGATAGAGGCTTTGAATCCTCGCCTCCACCGGTTCGCAACGTCGTAACCCATTCCGAGATGTTTGGCACGATGTAGCGTCTCGACTTCTCTTCGTGTCTCTCGAGGGTTGCCGCAGTTGCAGCGCGGACGAATGCGCGACGCACCGCAACCCGGTGCGCCAGGGTCGCGCCCCTGAGCGAACGCCAGTCCTTGCACGCGTGTGCCGCGCACGATTAGCTTGACGACGATCCCGTCGCGGTCGAGCCGCTGCGTCAGATCTTCCCATGATCGCGCGCTGTCGACCGCGGCGCGAATCGTTACACGCGCGTTTTGCACCCATTGTTTCAAGGGCGGCGCGGACGGTGAGTATCCGTTGGGCGGTTTAGTCGGCATCGATGGCCAGCTATACGGCACGACAAATGGCAGCGGATGCGTCAGTAATTGCCCGCCCGGATCAGCCGGGACAGTATTTCAGGCCTCTGCCTCAGGATCTGAGAGTGTTCTCTACAGCTTTAAGGGCGTTCCAGATGCTGAAAGTCCAACTGATGAGCTGATCAACCGGCGTGGTATGCTCTACGGCACGACGCAACAGGGCGGGGCATTTGGACACGGAGCGGTCTTCGCTGTAACAACAACCGGATCCGAGAAAGTTCTGTATAGCTTTAAGGGCGGCAGCGATGGCGAAACTCCCTTTGCGGGCCTAGTGTCGATTAGCGGTGCGTTCTATGGAACGACGTTTAACGGCGGTTCCGGCTGCAGTGGTGGCTGTGGAACTGTCTTCGTCGTGAACACCTCGGGAAAAGAGCGCGTCTTGTACAGTTTCAGGGGCTACCCGCACGACGGCGCGCACCCTCTTGGCTCATTGGTTACGGTAGACGGCATGCTTTACGGCACCACATGGGTCGGAGGTGGGGCGTGCACTAGCGGTTGCGGGACGGTCTTCAAAGTGAGCCCGTCGGGCCAGGAACGTGTCTTATACAGCTTCAAAGGCGCGCCGGGCGGGGCAAATCCGGCAGGCGCCCTGGCGATGGTAAACGGCAAGCTGTACGGTACTACGGTGAACGGCGGGACGAGTACAGCATGTTCGACGTTTGGCTGCGGAACCGTATTCCAGGTAGACACATCGGGCAAAGAGCAACTGCTGTACAGTTTCAAAGGTGGCCGCGACAGCTCGGAACCGAACGGCGGACTGCTCCTCCTCCACGGACGACTCTACGGTACGGCCGGCGGTGGCTCCAAATGCGCCCCTAGCGGGCGATGCGGCACGGTCTTCGAAATAAGTGCTTCCGGGGCAGAGCGCGTTCTTTACAGGTTCAAAGGCTTTCCGGATGCATCGTATCCTGGTTGGCCGCTACTTGCTGCTAACGGCACACTGTACGGTACAGCATTCGAAGGCGGCGCAAATAAATATGGAGCGCTGTATGCGCTGACTCCATAACCCAACCGCCTTCGATTCCTGGTCCGCAACGAGAGCGACACCGCGCTATCAACAAACGACCTTTGAACAGCGAAGCCGCCTTTCAGTCCGTAGGGCTCCGCCATGAGAGCTCGGAAAACCGCGTGCCTAGAACGCAAGCAGCATTGGACCTATCCGAAAAAACAAGCTACAAAATCTCCAGCTTGAAAGGACCCACAGATGGCAGTTTGGTATTTTGCCCCTGCACAGACCGAGGGCAATACGCAACACGTGGCGCACGATACGGTTTCTCTCACGACAGCATCCGAAATCCTTCCGGGGGACTTCTACGCCTTTTCTAATATTGAGCTAGCCATAGCGTCGGAGTTTTCCAATACTCACTACACGATCGACGCTGGACAAACAGGCGATCAAACGGTCACGTCTCCGGTGAGTTTCATCTGCGCCCCGGTAGCAATTGACGAGTTTTCGATTGGATTCTACAATCTAACCGGAGATACGATCCCGGCTAGCACGGTGTTCGACGTAGCCTTCACTTGCATAGGAGAGTAAGATAGGCCAGAGGTTTTTCGTGCTCGATCGACGCTAGCGGTGACTTGTCGTGACGGCCTTAGTGATTTTCAAGACTGCCGGATCGAACCGCTGCTCGAACGGCACGGCGCGCTTTCACGAGCCGGGACAAAGCACGCTCCCGCCCGTCCCATTGACCTGTGGGCGCGGTTACCATTCGGTTGCCCTACGCTGCGATTTTCGGCGTCACGCGACGGTCCGCGCCGACACCGGACAACACGGGCGGCGTGTCGAAACGTCAGACGCGATAGGGATTTTCGTCACTCGTCGTCATCGGGAGGCACGCGACGCGACGATCCTCGACCGAGTTCGAGTCTCCTTGCCTCCACCATAGAACGAAACTATGAGGAAACGCCATGAAAATGTTTCATCTGAGTCATTACGCGCTACCGCTATGGGTATGCATAGCAGTCTTGTCAGGATGTGCAAGCCCGAGCCTCGACGGAGCTTCAGCGGGCGGTTTCGCGCAACAGGTGCGGCCCGATCAGGCTTTGGGAAGGTCGTGGATGAAGCCGGGCACGTCGGGCGAGAGCCTGCTCTATGTTTCCATTCCCGGGGACAGGTCCGAGGTTGTCGTCTACTCGTACCCGCAGGGCGAGCTTGTAGGCACGCTAACGAGCCTCGGCGAGCCCGTGGACTTATGCACGGACGTCGAGGGCAACGTGTTCATCCCCACAAGGGCGTCGTCCGGCGGGAGCACGATCCACGAATACGCGCACGGCGGCACAAGCCCGATCGCCACGTTGAACGACCCGGGCGAGGCCTCGGGCTGCGGCGTCGACCCCAAAAACGGAAACCTCGCCGTAACCAACTCGAGCGACTCCTCGAACCCCTACTATGACGACTATGGAGACGTGGCGATCTACGCCGAAGCGCAGGGAAACCCCCAGATGTATTACAGCTCTGAGATCAATGGCTTCGGCGACTGCGGATACGACGACGTAGGGAACCTGTACTTTGCAGCGGGTCTAGCCGGAGAAAAGTACCAAAATCAGATCTCCTTCGCTCGTTTGTCGGGCGGGAGCAGCACGTTCAGCGTCATCGAGCTCAATAAAAAACTCTACACCTACGGGCCAACGGGCTTCTACCCGTCGGTGCAATGGGACGGAAAGCACATGACCGTGACAACGTTCTCCGGCTCGGGCTCTCAGGGCATTCGGTCGGCGAACCTTCCCAAGTCGCCGGTTTTGCTTTACCGGCTGAGTATCACGGGAAGCAGCGGCACGGTCATCGGTACGACGACGCTGGACAGCAAGAAAAACCATCACGGCGGTCAGAGCTGGATTACGGGTAAGAACATCGTTGGGATCTACTACCACGGATATAACGTCGGGATTTGGCGGTATCCGCAGGGCGGCGAACCGCAACGGACCATCCACAACGTCGGAGGTCCCCCGTGGTATCGCCTCTGGGGCGTCACCGTCTCCGTCGCCCCGTCGCATTGAGCGGCAAGCCGGCAGTTCGCTTCTGCTACCGCGCGTTCGTTAGACAAAGCCCGGCACGCACTTCGCCTCGCTTGTCTTGGAGTGCAATACGCGTGCAAACCTTTCGAGTGGAGTCCGGCCCCTCCAAGGAGAACCCCTAGGATGCTCGGCCCCTCCCCTTGGAGCGGCGCGCAGCCTATGCCGCGTTGCGGCCGCCGAATCGAATCTACTTCAAAAGGAGTACGGTAATGAATACGACTGGTTTAGTAAAATGCGCCGGCGCTCTGGTGGCAGTCGCGATATGCTCGGCGTGCGGCACCTCGGCGGTTGCGCCGTCAACCGCTACCATCGATGCGACGTACGTTGGTCGCACGCTCTTCGTGGATGGGAGGCCGGTAACCGCAGCGCGCCTGCCAAATCCGCTGCCACGCTACGCTACGATCCTTCCCGAGCGGCACGCGAAGAATACCTACGAATACATCATCAACGACTACGGTACGTATGCCGGCATCTTCGACTATCCGAAGAGCGACAAAGAGATCGGTGAGATCAAGGACGTCGGCGGCCAAGGATGCACGAACGTCCTCTCCGGCTACGGGAAGAAAACCTTCTGGATCGTCGCAGCCTATAATCAGATCACGGAGTATAAGGTCCCGCAGAAGCCGCTCAAGACGCTCTCCATTTCCTACTCCTCCATTGGCTCGCCGTCGAGCTGCGCAATGGATTCCAGCGGCGACCTCGCGGTCGGCATCTTGTACGGGAAGGGCGGCGGCGACGTCGTCATCTTCAAAAACGCGAGCGGCTCGGGCACGGTTTACACCACGCCGATGGACGAAGAGTTCTTCGACGGCTACGACAATCAAGGAAATCTCTTCGCCGACGGCTTTTCCGGCGACCGCTCTGGCTTCGTTCTCGCCGAGCTTCCGAAGGGCAGCACCAAATTCGAAAAGGTCACGACGAGCAACACCGTGGAGTTCCCGGGCTCCGTGCAGTGGGACGGCAAGTACATGGCCGTCACGGACCAAGACGCCAACGCGATCTATCAATACACGATCAGCGGAGCGAAGGCGACTTTGGAGGGCACGGTAGCGCTCTCGGGTTCCAGCGACTGCGCGCAGAACTGGATCGCGAAGAACGTCGTCTTTTGCGCCGACGCCGGCAACGAAGACGGCGAGGTCTTCAGCTATCCGGGCGGCGGTTCACCGCTTGCGGTCTTTTCGGGCAACTTCGACCTTCCGCTCGGCTCGGTGGCGGCAAAGAAATAGTCTTCGCTCCTGCGCTTCCCGACGACGCCGCCTACCGCTCGAAGATCCAGCGCATAACGCCCGCTCGTACGACGCCGCGTTCGAGTTCGTGCACGCGCTCCATCAGGTGCAGCTCTTCTTCCATCGGCTCGACGCGGAGCGGCTTGCGCGCTAGCACCGGTCCGCGGTCGGTCGCCGCGGTCACGCGATGGAGCGTTGCGCCGGCCCAGGAGCTCGACGCGGCGAGCGCGTCGCGGACGGCGTGCGGGCCGCGAAACGCGTCGATCGTCGTGCCGTCAGGCATGACGACGGCGTCGCGCGCCGGATCGAGCGGCAGAAATGCCGGATGGAGATTGACGATCTCCGGGAAGGCGCCGAGAAACGAACCCGCGAGCAGATGCATCCATCCGAGCAGCAGCACGAGATCGGGCCGTTGCTCGCGCGCGGCGGCGAGCAGCCGCGCGTCGTACTCGTCGCGCGACTCCTGCGTGCGGTTCCACGCGACGACGCGGACGTCGACGCCGGCAGCTCGAGCGCGTTCGATCGCGTAGGCGCGCGGATCGTTGCTCAGCAGCGCGACGATGTCCAGCGGAAGCGCGGCGTCGCGCGACGCCTCGAGCACGGCTTGAAAGTTGCTTCCTTGACCTGAGGCCATGATCAGCGTTCGGCGCGCCGGCCGGTAGAGCGCGGCGCGGTCGAATCGCTCCGCGACTCGCGCGCCGGCGGCGTCGCGGTAATAATGCACGAGCTGCTCGTCGCCGACCGCGGGGATTAGCGCACGTCTGTATCCGCGTTGCCGCAGCGCGTCGAGCGCAGTGCGAAGCAATGCGGCGCCGAGTCCGCTTCCGCGCTCCTGCGGCGCGACCCCGAGCGGACCCAGGATTCCGACGTCCGGTTTGCGCGCGAGTCCGGCGAGCCAGGCAAACTTCAGATCGCGCGCATCGGCCGTTGCAAACCCGACCGGCGCGCGGTCGCGGCGCGCGACGGCGTTTGCGCCTGCGTACGCTTCCGAGCTCCAAGAGCCGCCGAACGTCTCGTCGATCCATGCCAGCGTACGCTCGTCGGCCGGTCCGCACGCGTCGATCTCGATTCCGCGCGGAACGCCGTGCGCGTACGGTTCGTCGAGCTCGATGACGAGGTTGAGCAGCTCCCGCACGCTACTGCGCGCGCAACGGGTGAATGACGACCTGCGGCTCCTCCGGCAGCCGCGCTTCGATCCAGCCAACCACTCTCGCACCCGGAACCGCCGCCAGCGCGGCCTCGGCGTCGTTCAACGGCACGACCAGCGTATAGCCGATGCCCATGTTGAAAACACGGTAACGCTCCTCCTCGCCGAGCGCGCCGCGCCGGACGAGCTCCGCCACGATGGGCGGCACGCTCCAGCGTCGCTGCTCGAAGACGGCCTTGCAGCGCGGGGGCAGCGTGCGTCCGACGTTTTCGAGCAATCCGCCGCCGGTAATGTGAGCCATCGCTTTGACGCTCGCGACCGCTTCGATCGCTCGAACCGCGCGATAGTACGACGGATGTTCGGCGAGCAGCGCATCGGCATACGTGGCCGCTTCGAAGGGTGCCGCCAACTCATCGCTCGAGATCAGCTCGCGCGCGAGCGAGTAGCCGTTGGTATGCAGACCGATCGCGGGCAATCCGAGAATCGCGTCACCCGGCTCGACGCTCTCCGGATCAGGAATGCGGTCGATCGCCACCATGCCGACAATCGTGCCGGCCAGGTCGAAGTGATCGCGCGCATATATGCCGGGCATTTCCGCCGTCTCGCCGCCCAGCAGCGCGCACTCGTGCGCCCGGCAGGCTTGCGCGCAGCCGCCGACGATTTCAGCCGCGACGGCGGGGTCGAGCTTTCCCACCGCCAGATAATCTAAAAAGAAGAGCGGCGCGGCGTTGCAGACCAGGATGTCGTTGACGCAGTGATTGACGAGATCGCGCCCGACGCCGTCGTAGCGCCCCAACTCGGCCGCGATGAGCACCTTCGTCCCGACGCCGTCGGTCGAGGCGGCCAGCGCGCGATTCCCGTCGCCGGGCAGGCGGAAGAGACCTGCGAACCCACCCAAGGCGTCGAGCTGATCGGGGCGCCGCGTATCGAGCAGAATTTGGCGGTATCGCGCGACGGCCGCGTTCCCGGCGGCAATGTCGACGCCCGCCGCCGCGTAACGGTCGTGCTCGGCGGCTTTTAGGTTCTGACGAGGATTCTCCGAGCTTTGCGCCATAGGCTGGCAGTAGTTCACCGTCCGAAAGGTCCACCATGCAAGTCTATCGCACCGCTGACGAGCCGACTGGCATCAGTACCGGCGCACTCGTCGTGCCCTTCTTCTCCGGAAGCCCGCTCGAGGGCGCCGCTCAACAAGTCGATGCCGCGCTCGACGGCGTCATCGCCGGCGCGCTGGCCTCCGGCGAGGTACGCGCAAAGCTCGGCGATCACATACTCGCGTATGCGAAGGGGCAGCCGTACCGCCGCGTGCTCGCAGTTGCGCTCGGCGACGCCGCAAGCTTTTCTCCCTCGTCGCTTGCGCGCTATGCGGGCCTTGCCGTGCGCTATCTCGGCCGTCGCAACGTCGAGAAGATCGCCATCGCATTGCCGGCGCAGGCCGCAGGTCGGGAGGCGGAGTGCGCGTCCTTCATTGCGGAGGGCGCGATCACCGGTGCCTTCGATACGACGCTCTATCAGGAACGCCCCGAGCGCCGCCTCGCGACCTCCGAGGTCGCGGTGCCCGGCGCGGGCTTCGATGCGGCCGCCGTCGAGCGCGGCATTGCGCGCGGCACGGCGATCGGCGAAGCCGTGAACCTCGCCCGGCGACTGGCAGTCACGCCGGCGAACGACATGACTCCGACTCGCCTGGCCGAGGAAGCCGAGAAAGTCGCTCGGGCATCCGGCCTGGAGATCGACGTCCTCGACGAAGCTCGGGCTCGCCGCGAGGGCATGGGCTCCTTCCTCTCGGTGGCGCAGGGAAGCGCGCAGCCGCCGAAGTTCATCGTCATGCGCTACGAGGGGGATCCGTCGAGCAAAGAGCTGCTCGCGCTCGTCGGCAAGGGGATCACCTTCGACACCGGCGGCATCTCGATCAAGCCCGCCGAGCATATGGAGGACATGAAGTACGACATGTCCGGCGGCGCCGCCGTGATCGCAGCGATGAGCGCGATCGGCGCGCTCAAACCAAAGCTCAACGTCGTGGGCATCGTACCCGCGACCGAAAACATGCCCGGCAGCAAGGCGACGAAGCCCGGCGACATCTTCACCGCAATGAACGGCACGACGATCGAGGTGATCAACACCGATGCCGAAGGACGGCTCATCCTCGCCGACGCGCTCGTGTACGCAAACAAGCTCGGCGCAACGCGGATCGTCGACGCAGCGACGCTCACCGGCGCCTGCGTCATCGCGCTCGGCCACGCTTCGTCGGCAGCCGTCACGAACGACGAGCGCTTCGGCGCCGCGTTTCTGGCCGCGGCAAAGCCGACGGGCGAGCGCTACTGGCAGATGCCGTATTACGAAGACTACACGACCGCGATGAAGAGCGACATTGCAGATCTCAAGAATACCGGCGGCCGTCCCGCCGGCGCGCTAACCGCAGCGGCGTTTCTGCGCGAGTTCGTCGACGACACGCCCTGGGTACATCTCGACATCGCCGGCACGGCGTATCTCGATGCGGAGTCCGCTTGGCAGGCGAAAGGGCCCACGGGCGTGCCCGTGCGGGCGTTCGTGGCGATCGTGGAATCGCTCGCCGGCGGCGACAAGGGCAACGTGCGCTCCAACGGTGCGCGTTCCGAAGAGTTGGCGGTGTGAAATCCCATCAATCGGGTGAGAATGCCCGCCCGTACGAGCCCGAAAAGAATCCGGCGATACGCCGGTTGACGGCGGGGGCGATCAAGCGGCGCAAAGGAAAGAGCATCTTTCCGATTGCGACGGCCTACGACGCGCCCTTCGGACAGTTCGTCGAAGCGGCCGGCATCGACGTCATCTTGGTCGGCGACAGCGTCGGCAACGTCGTGCTCGGCTTCGACGAGACGACGCCGGTGACGCTCGAGAGCATGATCTATCACGCTCGAGCGGTCGATCGGGGTACGCAGCGCGCGCACATCATGGCCGACATGCCGTTCGGTTCGTATCAGGTCAGCAACGAGGACGCCTTGCGCAGCGCGATCCGCCTGGTCAAAGAGGGCGGTGCCTGTTCGGTCAAGCTCGAGGGCGGACGCGACGAAGCCGAACGGATCCGCGCGATCACCGGCGCCGGCATTCCGGTCGTCGGGCACATCGGCGTGACGCCGCAGACGGCGGGACTCGGGCCCGGCTTCAAAATGAGAACGCATCGCGATCGGCTCATCGACGATGCGCGCTCGGTCGAAGCCGCCGGCGCGTACGCAATCGTGCTCGAGGTCGTGGACTACGAAATCTCGCGTGAGATCTCCGAAATGCTCTCGATCCCTACGATCGGCATCGGCTCCGGTCCACATTGCGACGCTCAGGTGCTCGTTTTGCACGACATTCTCGGCATGTACCCGCACTCGCCGAGCTTCGCGAAGCGCTACGCGGAAATGGGCACCCTTGCGACGGAAGCGCTGAAGCGCTACGCGCAGGAAGTCCGCGATGCGGTCTTTCCCGCCCGCTCCACCGCCCTCGAAGCCCATCTGCGAGAAAGGATGCCATGAGCGACTACCACGACCACGGCGATCTATCGCTGTTGCCGGAACTCAAAGAGCTCGACCGTGCCGGTTTCGACGGGTTCGTCGCGCTCGACAAAACCGTGGGACGCAGCGACGGCGCGATTCCGTTGAAGTATCGCGAGCTCATCGCAATCGGCGTCGCGCTGACCACCCAGTGCCCCTATTGCCTCGACGTTCACACCGCAAACGCGAAAAAGGCCGGAGCGACGCGCCGGGAACTTGCCGAGACCGTGCACATCGCCGCGGCGCTACGAGCGGGTGCGGCCCTCACGCATGGGCTGCTCGCTCTGAAACTCTACGACAAAGCCTAGCCCGGCACCAGTTGAGTGCCGGCCAGTTGGCACTCGAAACCGCTAGGGTTGCGGCATGCTTGAAACCGACGATTGGTCCGACCCGTTAGTTATCGCGATGCGCGCTTTCGAGCGCGTCCTTCGCGCGTCCGACGCCACTCCTCCAACGCATCGAGGCGCCGCCGGATCGCCTGCATCTCTTCGATCAGCGCAAGCCCGCCCGTGGCCAAGCGGCCGGCCTCCGGCGAACGTGATTCCTCTGCGTCCTCACCACCGCCGCTAACGGCCGCGTCGCGAACGCGCGCCCCGGCACGTTCCAGCGCAGCGGCGATGAAGGCGCCGGCGCGAGCCCGCGAGGCCTCGCCGGTCTTGCGCCCGAGCGGGCGAACCTCGACGACCATCGCCGCCTTGTTGGCCTCGACCAGGAGCCGGGTTTCTTCACGCTCCGAGCCGTAGAGCGCCTCCGCCGTCGTACCGAGGGCCCGCGCGATGCGCACGACCACGCTGATCGAGGGATTCAGCCGCTGATCGGCCTCAATCTTGTAGAGGGTCGGGTGATTGAGCTCGGCGCGGCGAGCCAGTTCGTTCTGCGACCAGCCCAAAGCGCGGCGCCGCGCAGCGATTCTCTTTCCCAGCGTCACGCATCTGGACTGTAGCAAGGGCGGACGAAGGCCCTTGAACCAAATGGTCTTACCGAACGGTTACCGGCGCTTAGGCCGGAGCGGCGTGGACCTCGTGGGTGGCCGGTACGTTCGGATATTCGCCGATCAGGCAGCCCAGGCACATCTCGCCACGCGTTCGTCCGACCGACGCGATCAGTCCGTCGAGACTGAGATAGCCGAGCGAATCGGCCCCGGTCTTGCGGCGGATGTCTTCGACGCTATGGTTCGCCGCGATGAGCTCGTCGTAGGTCGCCATGTCCACGCCGAGATAGCACGGATGCTTGATCGGCGGGGAGGTGATCCGGAGGTGCACTTCCCTGGCGCCGGCCTCGCGCAGCAGCGCGACTATTCGCGGCGTCGTCGTACCGCGCACGATCGAGTCGTCGACGACGATCACGCGCTGCCCGCGCAGGTTTTCGACGACGGGATTGAACTTCAAGTGAACGCCGCGCGAGCGCATGCGCTGATCGGGACTGATGAAGGTGCGGCCGATGTACCGGTTCTTGATGAGTCCTTCGATGTACGGGAGGCCGCTTTCGGCGGCGTAGCCGATTCCGCCCGCAACCGCCGAGTCGGGCACCGCCATCACCACGTCAGCTTCGACCGGATGCTCCTTGGCGAGCCGGCGGCCCATCGCGTAACGCGCCATGTAGACCGAGCGGTCGTTGAGCTTCGAATCGGGACGCGCAAAGTAGATATATTCGAACATGCACAACGCCGGCTGCGCGCGTTCGACGTCGGTCTGATAGCAGTCCAAGCCGTGTGGCCCGATGCGAACGATCTCCCCGCGCTCGATCTCACGCACGTACTGGGCGCCGACCGTCCCCAGCGCGCACGACTCCGATGCGACGACGTAGCCTCCTTCGGCCAAGCGCCCGAGACAGAGCGGCCGGACGCCCCACGGATCGCGGAAGGCGTAGAGCTCGCTCTGCGTGCAGAGCACGACCGAATACGCGCCGCGCGCCAAGGTCAGCACCGACTCGATCCGGTCGAGCATCGTTCCCTTCGACTCGACGATCAGCTTGGCCATGACCTCCGAATCGGAGGTCGCTTGCAACACGGTCGTCGGGGCGAGCGACTCGCGAAGCTCGTCGGTGTTGGTCAGGTTTCCATTGTGCGCGAAGGCGAAATCACCCAGATCCGAGCGCTCGAGCAGCGGCTGGGCGTTGACGACGATCGAGGAGCCGGTGGTCGAGTAGCGGGTGTGGCCGATCGCGATGTGCCCGCTGAGATCGCTGAGGATGTCCTCGTCGAAGATGGCGCCGAGCAGGCCCATCTCTTTGTGCGAGCGGATCGTTCCGCCGTCGGCTGCGGCGATGCCCGCGGATTCCTGTCCGCGATGCTGCAGCGCGTACAACGCAAAAAACGCGAGGCGGGCTGCGTCGCGTCCCGGCGCAAAGACCCCCGTTATCCCGCACATCCTGCTTCCATTATAGCAGACGCCCGCGCGTAGAGCAGACGCCCTGCGGCTCAGTCGCTCGAGCGCCTCCCGCCGAAGATCTGAAGCAAGGCAAGGAAGATGTTGATCGCATCGAGATAGATGCTGGTCGCCATGAGGACCGGCGTAAGGCCGTCGCCGCCGGCGCGCAGCCGCGCGAAGTCGATCAAGACCAGGCCCGCAAAGATTGCCAGCGTCAGCCACGCGTAGGTTTCGGGGTGCAGGAAGCGCACGAAAATCGAGACGATTCCCACCACGATCAGGCCGAGCAGCGCGATCGTGAAGATGCCTTGGAAGCGCCGCAGATCGAGGCCGGTCGCATAGACGATCGCACCGAGCGCAAACATGCCCAGGCCCGTCGTCAGCGCGGCGTTGACGACGACGTCGGGGCCGAAGGCGCGGACGTACTGCCCGATGACCGGAGCGATGCCGATGCCTTCACAGAACGCAAAGGCGTAGAAGAGCAACAGCGAGAGTCCCTCGTTGCGCCGTACGCTGTAGATCGCAAAGAGCAGTCCAAGGCCTATGAGCATGGCAATCAGCCCGAGGCCGGGCGCAATCACGTCTTGCGTCAGCCAGGCCGCCAGCGCGGTGATGCACAGGCCGAGCGCGGTAATCCCGAGGACCTGCGCGAGCAGCGACGAGGCCGGCATCGCCGGAGCGAGCGGCGCGCCGTATTGGTTCTGAGGCTGAAAGCGGTATGCCATGGGTTGACTCGTTCGCCGGCCCGGCATCGGGTCCCGGCTCGAAGTACCACGCCGGGACGGCGGCCGGAAACGTAATGTCGTTCAGATCGTCGGAGACGCGCTCGACCTTGCTCGAAAGCAATCCGTGAGCGACCGCTTCCGCCTCGATGTGAACGATGGTCCAGATTTGGCGAGGCCCGACCGGTGCAAAACGGTATCGCACCGATGCCCACGTGTCGCGCGCTTCATACGGACGTTCGTAGGTGAGCTGGACGATCTCGAAGCTCACCTCGTCAATCCACAGCTCGCGAAGCGGAAAACGATCCGGATCGCGATACGGCCGCAACCGGAGATGGAAGCAGCGGCGCCCGCCGACGATCTCGTCGCCGGTCAGCGTCACGTCATAGGCCCGCGAGTTCGCGGTGACGACCGCGATCGTGCGCAGCGGGTCCGGGACCAGATTGGGCGGCGGCGACGGCGACGGCGACGGCGACGGCGTACTATCGGTCGCCACGCGCACAAAGCCGAACGGCGCGTCCGCAGGCCCGGTGATGAAGCCTCCGCGTAAGAGGATGCGTCCGCTACGCCCTTCTCCGGGCAGCGTCTGCGCGAACGTGCGGCCGTCGTTCGTGCGCACCGTGAACGCGACCACGTCGCCCGGGTCGCAGCGCCCCGCAAGAAACGTCTGATCGCAGGCGATCTGAAACGACTCGTACGGCGCAACGGTGCGGGCCACCCAGGCCTGTTGCGCGCGGACGAAGATCGCGACGGCATCGAGCACGCCGGGAACTTACACCGCGGCTGGCCGGCCTTCCGTCTCGCGGACGCACCGGCAAGGTGCCGGGCGTTCGCCTGTGGAACGGCGGCGCGTGATCGTTCCACGGGGGCGTGGCACCACGTTGGTTCTTGCTTTTGCCGCAGCGCTGGCCGCTTCACCGGTACCGGCCGCGACCGTCGACGAAACCGACGCTCAACTCAATGCCCCTCCGGCCGGACTCGTTCCGACGGCGGCCCGGCTCGCCGGCATCTTATCGGCTCACGCGCACGCCGTAGGCACCGCGCCGAAGAGCGCGAGCGATACCGTCGTCGAGCACTGGACGTTCGTCGACTCGGGTCTCGCCGGGACGGAAGACCTGCAACGCGCCGGAACCAACTACCACTCGAGAATTGCGGCCGGACCCTTCGTCGACGAATACGGACAATACGGCGAGACGCGCTGGCATCAGGACGCCAACGGCTTTGCTTCCTTGACGACGGCGATCGACACGCGCACCTTCTATGCAACGCGCGTGCTGGAAGATGCCGCAGACCCGAAAAATGACGTGACGGTTCTGGGCGAAACGACCGGTGCGCATCCCGACTACGTCGTCAAGGTAAAACGCCCCACCGATGCCCACGCGGAATTCATTTTCTACGACAAGGCGACGGCTCAAGTCGTCCGGTTCGAAGCGGTCGCCGGCAAGCAACGCATCGCGGAAACGTTCGACGATTTTCGCCGAACCGGCGGCGTCACGCGCGCGTGGCATATCCACGATACCAATGGGCATCCCGAGCTCGACGACGATTGGGTGCTCCGCTCGCTACGATACGGAGTCCCGATTCCCGAAGAAACGTTTCAGATGCCGCCCAACCGGCCGACCGTGTCGCGGGCGACGTCGGTCGTCCCGCTGCCCGCGCAGACCATCTGGCTAGCTTCGTCTTTCAACGTTTACTGGGCCGGTTATCTCGTGCGCTTGAGCGTGGGCGGCCGAGGACTGGACTTCCTGTTAGACTCGGGTTCCAGCCGGTCGATCGTCGATGCCGGGACCGCGCGCGAGCTTGGTCTGCCGGCGTACGGACAGACGACGCACCTCGCCGACGGTACCGCCGTGCCCTATCGCACGACGATCCCGCACGCGAGCATCGGGAGCATCACGCTCGACGACTTCGCTCTCTACGCCGAGAGCTTTGCCTACCAGCCCGACGCGAACACGAAGATCGTCGGCATATTGGGCTACGATTTCTTCGCCGCCAACGTCCTGCGCTTCGACTTCCCCAACGGCACCGTCGAGGCGCTTCCGATTGCGGCGTTCGGCGAAGTGCACCCGGTAGCCGGCGGCATCGACGTGCCGCTCGCGGTCGACGACGGAACTCCGCTCGTGAGTCTGGGCATCGGCGATGCATATACGCAGCGCGCGCTTCTCAGTACGTCAATGCCCTTTAGCATCGTGCTCGGAAGCTTCGTCGCAGCGCACCCCGGCGACGTGCCCGACACCTCTCGCAACGGATCCAAAGAGCAGCTCTTGCCGCTTGCCGACGCGGGAACCTACGGCATGAAGATCGTGAACTGGGTGGCGCCCGTGTCGCACTTCCGCTTCGCGATATCCGATTACCAAAAAGTCGGGCTCGAGACGACCAATGCCCCGATCGTCGTTCACGACCAGCCGATCGACGCGCTCCTCGGTGCCGACTACCTCCACTATTACGACATCTACTTCGACTATCCGTACGGCCGGTTGATCGTCAAGCCCAATGCGCTCTTCTACAAAACGTTCAAGCCGGCTCAGAGTGAATAGGGCGGCGCTGGCGCCCCTCGGCGCGTGCGCGTTGCTGTTTGGATTGCACGAGATCGCCCGCGGTCAAGAGGTGAACACCGCGCCGCCGGCGAGCATCGCGCCCGCCAAGACCTCGCTCGAGCGCGTGCTCCTCGCAAATGCGCTCGCGACCGGGAAGCTGCATCCCGGGCTTTCACCGGCGCGGCGCGAACGCTGGTCCATGAGGTTCGGCTCGATGAGCGGCACCATCGTGTACGTCGCTTCGGGCAGGGAGTATCGCGAAGACGAGATCCTGGGTCCCGACCACGAGGCGCGCGGCTACGACGGCTCGACGCTCTGGAGCATGGACGCGAACGGACAAGTCGCAGTTGGTGCCGGCATCCATCAGTCCGACAACGTCGACGCGGCCGCGCTGCGCTCGCCCGGGCATCGGGGCGTCACGCTGCTGGGCCGCACGACCGAACCGGTTGATGCCTACGTCGTGCGCGTCCAGCCCGCCGGTGGCCGGCTCGAGTACCGGTTCTATGACGCGAAGAGCTTTCTGCTGGATCGCGTCGAGGAAATTCGCCGCGACCGCCGCGTTACGATAACGTTCGACGATTATCGAACGACCGACGGGCTTACCGAGCCATGGCACGTTCACACGTCCGACGGCTTCGCGACGAACGACTCGGATCGGACCTTACAGTCGCTCGAGCACGACGTTCGTGTCGACCCATCCGAACTCGCCGTGCCCAAGAGCACGCCGCTGATCACGCTCGGCACTTCGCCCGTCCGCGTGCCGGTCAAAATGTCGGGCGACGGCATCGTCGTGCCGGTAAAGATCGGGGCCGATACCGTCGACTTCTTTCTCGATTCGGGCGCTTCGGGCATCGTCGTGGACAACGCGATCGTCGAAGCGCTCGGAATCCCCGAACACGGCCGCGTCACGAGTGAAACCGCCGGAATTTACGTCGAAAGCGACGTGGTGATTCCCAGCATGTCCGCAGGTCCGTTGACGCTGCACGACGTTCACGCGGAAAGCTTGCCGTTCACGCAGTGGACGGAGTCCGCGCCGGTCGCGGGCTTGCTCGGCTTCGACTTCATTCACGACGTCGTCTGGCACGTCGACTACGAGCATGGTACGCTCGACGCGATCGCGCCCGCCGCCTTCGTACCGCCCGTCGGAGCTCGCGCGCTCGACGTAACCTTCGACGACGACGTCCCGACGCTCAGCCTGAGCATTGCCGGCGTCGAGGCACCCGCCTTCGTGGTCGACACGGGCGCGTATCGCAGCATGCTCTTCTCCGGCTACGTAACGGCCCACGCGAGCCGCTTGACCGACGAAGGCCTCGGGCAAGCTATGACCGACGCCTATCCCTTCGTCAACGACTTCTCCGGCGTTGGAGGAACGGTCGACTATCGGCCGCTTCAAACCGGTCCGCTCGTCGTGGGAAGCCTCTCCTTCCCCGCCTGGCTTTTCGACGTCGCGCAGAGCTCGTCGGCCTTTGAGTTTCAGTTCGAAGATTACGATGGGCTCATCGGTCAGGACTTTCTTCGCAACTTCGATCTCTATCTCGATTATCCGGACCACAAAATCTATCTGGTTCCAAACGACCGCTTCCGCCAACGCTGGGCGCCCGGCTAGCGAAGCTCTACCTCAGCGCAATGTCCGTCCGATAGGTTAGCGCATCGGTGCCGAGACGGCCGGCGAGCCGTCGCACCGCTTCGTAGGCTTTCAGACGGGCCTGCGCCAGATCGTCGCCGAGCGCGGTGACCGTCAGCACGCGGCCGCCGCTCGTGCTCACGGTTGCATCGACGCGCTGCGAAGCGCCCCAAAACGCGCGGCAGCCCTCGGCGAGCGAAACGTCGCCGTTGAGACCCTGCAGGGCGGTGTTGCTGCGCGGATAATCGTCGGTCGCCAGCACGATGCCGACGCATCGCCGTTGGGAGAGCGTCGCCAGCGAGAGATCCATCGCGCCGCGCGCCACCGAATGGAGCAGCAATGCAAAATCGCCGCCGACTCGCGGCAAGAGGGCCTGCGTCTCGGGGTCGCCGAAGCGCGCGTTGAACTCGATGACGTACGGACCCTGTGCGGTCCACATCAGTCCGCAGTAGATCACTCCGCGATACTCTTCTCCTTCGGCGCAAAGACCGCGCAGCAACGGTCCGAGAATGCGTTCGCGGACGCGATCGTCGAGGTCGTCCGGAAAGCCGTCGGGCGGCGAGTAGGCGCCCATCCCGCCGGTATTCGGACCGGTGTCTCCGTCGCCGGCGCGCTTGTAGTCGCACGCGGCGCCGAGCGGAGCGATGGCGCGCCCGTCGCAAAGCGCGAAGACGCTCACCTCGCGTCCCTCGAGCCGGTTTTCGATCAGCACGTCCGAACCGCCGCCGGGAACGCGCCCGCCGCCGTACCAATCGGCCAGAATCGCGCGCGCGGCTTCGACCGTCGGCGCCACCACGACCCCTTTGCCCCCAGCCAAGCCGTCGGCCTTGACGACGACCGGCCCGCGCCACTCCTCGAGCGCCTTGCTCGCAGCCTCGAGCGAATGCGCGACCGCTGCGCGCGCGGTCGGAATCTCGTGGCGTTCCATAAAGCGCTTTGCAAAGATCTTACTCGACTCGAGCCGGCCGCCCGAGCGATTGGGACCAAAAACCGCGATGCCCGCATCGCGCAGGCGGTCGCCGACGCCGGCGGCGATGGCCGTCTCCGGGCCGAGAACGGCCAAGTCGATCGCTTCGCGCACGCATCGCTCGGCCAGTCCTTTGCCGTCGGTCGCGGCGACCTCCCAGTTGACGCCGCGCGACGCAGTCCCGGCGTTGCCCGGCGCCGCAAACACGGCGTCGCACGACGGCGACTCGGCGATCCGCCAGGAGAGCGCATCCTCGCGCGCCCCGCTACCGACGATGAGAACGCGCACCGGCTACTCCCACTCGACGGTCGCCGGCGGTTTCGTCGTGATGTCGTAAGCGACGCGATTGATGCCGCGTACTTCGTTGACGATGCGCGCCGAAATGCGTTCCAAAAGCTCGTGCGGAAGCCGGGCCCAATCGGCCGTCATCCCGTCCTCGCTGGTGATCGCCCGAACCGCAACCAGATTTCCATAGGTCCGTCCGTCACCCATGACGCCGACGCTCCGGACCGGCGTCAGCACGGCGAAGTATTGCCAGGGATGCGGATCGAGGCTCGCGCCGTCGATCTCTTCGCGCACGATCGCATCGGCGGCCCGCACGATTTCCAAACGGTCTGCGGTTACGTCGCCGATGATCCGCACCGCTAAGCCCGGGCCGGGGAAGGGCTGCCGTCGCACGACGCTCTCGGGAAGCCCGAGGGCGCGTCCCAGCTCGCGCACTTCGTCCTTGAAGAGCGACCGCAACGGCTCGATCAGCGAGAAACCCATCTTCTCGGGCAAGCCGCCGACGTTGTGGTGCGACTTGATCTTCTCGCCGGCTTTGCTCTGGGGCGTTTTCGACTCGATGACGTCCGGATAGAGCGTTCCCTGCACGAGATATTTGACGTTGCGAATCTTCGCGGCCTCCCGCTCGAAGACGTCGATGAACTCATGGCCGATGATTACTCGCTTGCGTTCGGGATCCGCAACTCCGCGCAGCGCCCGCAGAAAGCGCTCGTGAGCGTCCACGGCGACGACGTTGAGATGCAGCAGCTCGCGGCAGGCCGCGAGGACTTCGTCGGCTTCGCGTTGGCGCAGCAGGCCGTGGTCGACGAAGACGCAGGTGAGCTGCTCGCCGACGGCGCGTGCGACGAGCGTGGCGGCGACCGCGGAGTCGACGCCGCCGGAAAGCGCGCAAATGACTTTCTCGCGGCGCACGCGCGCGCGAATTTCTTGGATCGCGCGCTCGAGGAACGACTCCATCTTCCAATCCCGGGCGAGTCCCGCAACCTCGCCCAGAAAGTTTTCGAGGATCGTCCGGCCGTACTCGGTGTGCACGACCTCCGGATGGAACTGAACGCCGTACGTCTTCTTCTTCACGTTACCCATCGCGGCGACGTGACAGCGCGCGGTCGAGCCGAGCGCGCGATAGCCGTCGGGCAGCGAGACGACGGAATCCCCATGCGACATCCAGACGCGCGACTCGTCCGGAACGCCGTCGAAGAGCGGCGACTGCCGGTCCGCGACGACCAGCGATGCCGGACCGTACTCGGCGTGATCGAGCTTGACCAACGTCGCGCCCACGTCGCGGGCCAACAGTTGCATTCCGTAGCAGATGCCCAGCAGCGGAACGCCCGAACCGGCGATCGCGTCGTCCATCGCCGGCGCGCCCTCGACCAACGTGCTTTCCGGGCCGCCGGAGAGAATCAAGGCTGCGGGCCTACGCAGCGAGAGCGTGTTCCACGGCGTGTCGTGCGGCACGATCTCGCAGTAAACGCCCAGCTCGCGCACTCGCCGCGCGATGAGCTGGCCGTACTGTGCGCCGAAGTCGAGAACGAAGACGGTCTCGGGCATCAGGCCGTCGTCTAGGCGGCCGCCGCGGCCGCTTTCAACGCGGCATCGTAGTCGGGCTCGCCGGTGACTTCGGGCACGATTTGAACGTACGCGACGTTCTTGTCTTTGCCGATCACCACGATCGCCCGCGCCAGCAAGCCGAGCTCCCCGATGACCAGGCCATAGTTCGTTCCGAAGCTGCGATCGCGATAGTCGGAGAGCATCTCGAGCTTGATGTCGCTCTGCGCACCGCACCAGCGCGCCTGCGCAAACGGCAGGTCCATGCTGACCACGGCTGCTCGAACGCCTGCCGGAAGTTCGCCCAGCCGCGCGTTGAACTTCTGCGACTCGAGCGAGCAGACGCTGGTATCCAGCGATGGGACGACGATGAGCAGCGCCGCGCGCTTCCCGTCATCGAGCAGAATCTCCAGGTTAACGGGTGCAAGGTCGCTGCCCGTCAGCGCGAACTGCGGGGCCGGATCGCCTGCCCGCAGCTCGGGGCCGAGCAGCGTCATCGGCTTTCCCTTAAATGTAATCGCGCCGCTGCGCGACGGCACGGAATCGACGGTCATGAGTACCTCCTAAGCGTGAGTTTGGACGTTCTATGTCAACACGTCGGCGAGCCGATCGGTGTCGCGCGCCATGACGATCTCCATCGCGATGCGCTCGCCCACCGAGACGTCGCGTCCCCAACGGTAGGCCGAGTAGGGCGTGTAGCGCGTTCCCGGCGAGCCGGGTATACGCAGCGACACGTCGTAGCAGATCAGCTCCTTCGGCGGACCGGCCGCGATGACGCACTGCAGCGCGAACGGGCCGATCACGCCGGGCGGCTGCAGCTCGCGAGCGGCCTCCAGAAACCGCTCCCCCATTTCGAAGGCCGGCTCGAGCATCGACTCCAAGATCGTGGCCGCGATGTGCCCCGCCTCCTCCCAGCGCATCGCCACGCCGCTTACCGCGTGCAACGCGCCGGGCGGCAGGTTCCGGAACCCTTCCGCGTTGGTTTGGCGGCGCGTGTCGGTGCCGCAGAGCTCGAGTTCCCCGAGTATCGGCGAGTAAAAGAAGTTCAGATTCACCGACGGTCCCAGAGCGTACTCCTCGATGCGCGCCGTCGCGAGGGCTTCGGGCGTCAGCACCCCCTCGTCGATCAAACGGCCGCTCGTTTCGTGAAAATCGCGTTCCGACGCCGCCAGGAAAAACGCCCGCTCGAAGGTTACGCGCGCGTGCGGCGCTTTGACCATGACCAGGCGATCGATCTCGCGGGGTGAATCGAAGCGCCGTGGATGCCGAATTCCCGCTCGCGCAAGCAGCACGTATTGATCCGCGCCGCCCGCATCGGCGTCACGTTCTTCGGCTTTGAGCAAGTACCGGTTGCCGAAGAACGGCACGAGCATTCCTCGCTCGATCGCCTCGTATTCGCATTGCTGGCGCAGGTAGACTTCGAAGGACCGGTTCGGCACGAAGATGACGTTCTCGGCGAGCAGCCGCTGCTGAACGTCGTCGTGCAGGATCTCCGCGAACGCTTCGAGCTCCACGACGGCGTCGACGCAGCCGCGGCTGCGCGGACTCGACGGCCAGCCCGTCCGCAGCGGAGTGGTCGGGCGTACCGCAAAGTAGCGCGCGTAGGTCCGCTCTCGCCCCTTGGCGGTGACGACGAGGTTTCGCAACCCCTGCGTGCGGGCGCCGTAGGCGACCTCGAGCGCCGAGTGGCTCCCGATCGAGCCAAGCGTCAAGCGCGAGCGATCGTAAACGGTAAGCGCGCGTGCGGCAAGCTTCGTGCTCACCGCGCCGTCATTCGACGCGGACCTTGCCGGCCATTTGCCGCCAGACGATCGAGCCGTAGATGCCGACCAGCGCGATGCCGCCGGCGTTGACGATCAACGCGCAGGTCAGTGCGGACGCCGGCGGGGCCGCATCGAAAATCGAAATGCCGCCGCGGCTCGCCGGAAAGGCCGGCAGCAAGTAGGGAAAGATCGTCGCCGCGGCCGCGGCGAGCAACGTCGCAATGAAAGAGAGCGACGCCGCAAATGCCGCTGCCGCTTCGCCTCGGCGCGCCTTCCACGCCAGCGCCGCGAGCGCGATCAGCGAGAGCGCGGGCAGCAGCGGCAGCCACGCGCGTTGCGGCGCGTGCATTGCCAGCGTCAGCGCGGTGACGCCGGCGTAGAGGACGAGCACGAGCCACCAGCCGCTCCGCACGACCCGCAGCGCCCGCTGCCCGGGCGCCCCCTCGATGCGCATCGCCGCAAAGGTTGCGCCGTGGAGCGCGAGCGTCGCCACCGCGAAGAACCCAACGGCCAGCGCATACGGATTGAGCAGAAATGCAAACGTGCCTTGGAAGTACCCCGCGCGATCGAGCGGCAGTCCTCGCAACAGGTTGCCGAGCGCGATGCCGAAGATGAACGCGAGCAACGCGCTCGAAGCGCAGAAGGCGGCGTCCCAAAATTGGTGCCAGAGCTCCGACGCGAAGTGCTCGCGCAGCTCCATGGCGATGCCGCGAAACATCAGCAGCCAGAGTATGACCACGAACGGCAGGTAGAAGCCCGAGAACGACGCCGCATAGGCAAAGGGAAAGAGCGCGAAGAGCGCCGCGCCCGCGGCGATGAGCCAGACCTCGTTACCGTTCCAAAACGGCCCGATGGCAGCCATCGCCGCCGCCCGCTCGCGATCGCTGCGCGCGATCAGGGGCACGATCGCGCCGACGCCCAAATCGTAGCCGTCGAGCATGACGTACATCGTCAGCATGAACGCTACGACGACGAAGCCCGCGACGCTCATGTCGCGTCCTCCTGCGGGCCGGTCGCAATTGCGCGCAAAACGAGATAGACGACCAGCATGCCGAGGATGCAATACATTCCGAGAAATCCCATGAGCGTGAATATCGTCTCGCCGCTTCCGACGGTCGGTGAATTCGCCACGCCGGTTCGCATGAGACCGTAGATGATCCACGGCTGACGCCCGACCTCGGTAACGACCCAGCCCGCCTCATTTGCGACGTACGGAAAGGGCATCGACATCATCAGCAGCCAGAGGGCCCAGCGCGCTCGCCAAAGCCGCCCCAGCGCAAGCAGAGCGACGGCGATGGCGGCAACGCCGACGAAGATCGTGCCGAGGCCGACCATCAGCCGATAGGAGTAGTACGTTACCTCCACCGGCGGCCAGAGATCCCGCTCGTACGCGTCGAGTCCCTTCACGTCGGCCTCGAAGTTTCCGTAGGCGAGAAAGCTCAACAGACGTGGTACGTAGATCGGATCGATCAGGCGTCCCCCGGCGACGTCCGGCATGCCGATGATCGCCAGCGGCGCTCCCCGACGGCTCGCGAAGAGTCCCTCCATCGCGGCGAGCTTGATGGGCTGAACCGCCGTCACGTTGCGCCCGTTGGCATCGCCGGTCGGGAAGACCGCGAGCGCCGAAAATGCCAACGCGGCGATCGCGCCCGCACGCACGAGGCGCCTTCCCACAACTTCGTCGCGCCGCGCGAGCACGTAGTATGCGCCGATCCCGCCGACGAGAAAGCTTCCGGCAACGAGCGCCCCGGTCAGGACGTGCACGAACTGCCAGCCGAGAAACGATGACGTGAGCACCGCCCAGACGTCGGCGAGCACGATCGTCCCCCCGGCCGCGATGCTGTAACCCACCGGATGCTGCATCCATGCTTCCGTCGCGATGACGAAATAGCCCGAAAGCCACGAACCGGCGCCGACGAGCACGGCAGACCATGCGGCGAACGGGGCCGGCGCCTCGCGACGCCGGTAGAGCAGCACGCCCAAGAAGATCGACTCGAGAAAAAAGGCGAACATGCTCTCCATTGCGAGCGGTTGTCCAACCACTGCGCCGCTGCGCCGGGCGAACGAGGCCCAGTTCGTTCCGAACTGAAACTCCATCGGGATTCCGGTGACGACGCCGGCGGCGAAGTTGATTGCAAAGAGCCCGGTCAGAAAGCGCGCGATGCGCGTTGCCTCCGCGTCGCCGCCGTAGGCCGCCTTCCACGTGTACGCGGCGACGAACGGCGCGAGTCCCATCGTTCCGATCGGAAAGAGGTAATGAAACATGACCGTGAAGGCAAATTGCAGGCGATCGGCGAGAACCGGATCCACGCAACGGCCTTTGCGTCAGCTGCCGAGAAGTTTTCGGGCCTGTGGGCTGTCTTGATATTCGATCGTCAGAATCGATCTGAGCTGGCCCGCCGCCGCTCTGGCCTGGTCGTCGTCCATGCGCTGGAGCGTCGTATAACACCAATACAGCAGCATGGGCAAGTCGCGATCGCGCGGATAGACCTTCTGCATGTCCACGATCGCGTGAGCGACGTCCGCGCCTTCACCGCTCTCCTGGTTGCCGTAGTTATAGTCGAGCATGAAGTTGATGTGTTTGAGCCGGTTCTCGATCTCGAGGATCGACATGCCCATCGGGCCGAAGTATTCGTCCGCGGGCGCAAGTGTCGTCAGATAGACGTCGTGCGGTAACGCATTGACCGTCGCAATGACCCGGATGGGATCGACGGCCTTCAATCGCGCAAGGAACTTTTGCGCGTTCGCG
>JASHOM010000069.1 GCA_030041115.1 Vulcanimicrobiota bacterium
GTCGCCGCCGTAGTTTTGAGTGACCGCACCGCGGTCGATGTGCTCGCGCGCGCGCCGGCGCAGCTCGGTCACGTCGGAAAGAAAGGGTTGGCTCGGCGCGGTCATGGCAAGACTCCTTCGGTCGGTAAGCGTGGCATGAGCTTACGACCGCAGGGAAAAAAACCCTCGGTGATGGAGCAGCCGGGCGACGCGCTCACGTTCATCGCGGCCACCGGCCTGGAATACCGGGCGCTGCGCCGCGCGCTTCCGGGCGCGCGCATCGTCGAAACGGGAATCGCGCTCGCGAAGGTGCGCGCCGGCTTGGGCGATGCCGTCGTGAGTTGCGGCCTAGCGGGGGGCTTGCGCCCGGATTTGCCGACCGGAACGCTAATCATCCCAAAAGAAGTGCGGCGACCCGACGGCGTGACGTTTCAATGCGACTGCGAACTGGTCGAGCGCTTTACGCGAAGCGCCCGCAAGCTCGGAATCGAGCCCGTTTTCGACCGTTTGCTCACCGCGGCGACGATCGTCCGCGGCGCAGCGCGCGCGCGCTGGGCCGCACTGGGCTACGGAGCCGTGGATATGGAGACCGGGCTGCTCGACGCACCGCGCGTGGCCGCCGTCCGCGTGGTGCTCGACACGCCGCAGCGAGAGATTTCCGCCGATTGGGCCCGGCCGCTGGCGGCGCTGCTCAAACCGTGGAACTGGCCGCAGGCGGCGTGGCTCGCGCGTGAAGGCGGTCGCGCCGCGGCACTCGCCGCACGCGTGATCGCCGCGGCGCAGGGCATCGGCGGGTAGGTGCGTATAACGCGCCAGATGGTTATCGAGCGCATCGACTCTCCGGCAGACGTCAAGCGCCTGCGGCGCAAGGAAATCGACGTGCTGGCAAGTGAGATTCGCGAGTTGCTCGTGAGCACGTGCGCCGTCAACGGCGGGCATCTCGCGCCGAATCTCGGCGTCGTCGAGCTGACCCTTGCGCTGCACCGCGTGCTCGATCTGCCGGCGGACAAGCTCGTCTGGGACGTCAGTCACCAGACCTACGTGCACAAGATTCTGACCGGCCGGCGCGATCGCTTTTCCACGTTGCGTAAAGGCGGCGGTATTTCGGGCTTTGCGATGCGCAGCGAATCGCCGTACGATCCCTTCGGAGCGGGCCACGCGAGCACGGGCGTCGCCGCAGCACTGGGGATGGCGCTCGCCCGCGATCTGGCCGGCGGCACCGAGACGGTCGTCGCCGTCCTGGGCGACGGCGCGCTGACCGGCGGCCTCGCCTACGAAGCGCTCAACAACGCCGGGCAGCTCAAGAGCCAGTTCATCGTGATCCTCAACGACAACGAGATGTCGATCGCGCCCAACGTCGGCTCGATCGCCTCGTACCTTTCGGTGCTGCGCAGCAAACCGTTCGCGAACTTCGTGCGCCGCACGGGAAAGATGATGCTCAAGCGCATTCCGCTCGGCCAAACGGCGAAAAAGGCCATCGAAGGCGCCGAGATCGGCGCGATGCATTTCATCGGGCCGTCCGAAAAGACCGCGGTCATCTTCGAAGAGCTGGGCTTTCGTTACATCGGGCCGATCGACGGCCACAACTACGACGTCCTCGTCGACGCGCTGCAGACCGCCAAAGACGTCCGGCGCCCGGTGCTGCTCCACGTCCGAACCGTCAAAGGCAAGGGCTACGAGCCGGCCGAACGCGATTCGCGCACGTTTCACGGCATCGGCGCAAATGCGTTCGAGCCGAGCAACGGCAGCAAAAAGAGCAGCGCAGGGGCGCGTCCGAAGTTTCAAGACGCCTTCGGCGACGCGATGATCGCCGTTGCGGAAAAGGACCGGCGGGTGGTCGGCATTACCGCTGCAATGCCCGACGGCACCGGCTTGGCGAAATTCGGCAAGCGCTTTCCGGAGCGCTACTTCGACGTCGGAATTGCCGAAGCGCACGCCGTCTGCTGCGCCGCCGGACTCGCGACCAGTGGTTTTCGACCGGTCTGCGCCATCTATTCGACCTTTCTCCAGCGCGCGTACGACCAAATCGTTCACGACGTCGTGGTCCAGAATCTGCCGGTGGTCTTTTGCATGGATCGCGCCGGACTCGTCGGCGACGACGGCCCGACGCACATGGGTCTCTACGACATCGCGTATCTGCGCACGCTTCCCAACGTCACTCTGATGGCGCCGCGCAACGAAGCCGAGCTCTTACCCATGCTCGAGCACGCGCTCACGCTCGACGCGCCTGCGGCGATTCGCTATCCCCGCGGCTCGAGCAGCGGAAAGCACGACGAACCGCTCGCGCCGCTCGTCCACGGGAAGGCCGAAGTGCTACGCCGCGGCCGCCGCGTCGCGGTGTTGGCCTACGGCACCACCGTCGACATCGCCCTCGACGCAGCCGACGCGCTTCGCCGGTTGAAGGACGACGTGACGGTCGTCAACGCGCGCTTCGCCAAGCCGCTCGACGAAGCGCTGCTGCTCGAGCTCGAACGCGATCACGCCCACGTGATCACGCTCGAGGAACATTCGCTCGCCGGCGGTTTCGGCTCGGCGGTCGCCGAGTTCGTCTCGGACCACGGGCTGCGGCTGCGCGTCGAGCGGCTCGGCATCCCCAACGTGCTCGTGCAGCACGACTCGCAAGACAAACAGCGCGCCCTCTTCGGCCTCACCGGCGATGCGCTTGCCGCGCGCATCCGGCAAATCGGCGACGGAACTACCAGTGAAACGGACCTGCCGGATGCGGCACTAACCAAACGATGAGGTCCCAAAGCGTCGGAAACTCGAAGATCGTCTTAATATAGCCGGCGTCGGGCGCTCGCCCGAGTCCGACGAGCGTCTGGGCCGACGGGTGCGACAGATTGCCGCCGGCGTTGACGAAGTCCGCGTTCCATACCCACTGATCGTAGGCCGTTTTGCCGTCGGGCGTCTGAATGACGAAGTGGACGTGTCCGTTGAATTCGTACCAACGACCGGGATCGATGCCCCACAACTGCGGGCGCGGCTCGCCGTTGGGACGCGGCACGGAAAAGTCGGCACCCATGAGATTGCCGTCCCGGCCGTACCAAAGCTGGCTCGGATGGCTCGGATCCGATTTCCAATACTGGGGGTTTGCGTAGCTGATCGCACCGGTGTCGTCGGGATTCGTGTAACGCACGTAGCCGGCTTTCACCGCGTCGCTCGCGTGCGGAAAACGCGCTGTGAGATCGGCCTTCACCGACGCGACGAACTGTTGCTCGCTCGGGGAGAGCGGTCCGACATACGTCGGCGACTCGTCGGCCGATGCGGCGGTGAGCGCGCAGGCGAACAGGAGCGCCGGCAGGGCGGCTGTCACAAAAGCTTTCATTGCACGAAAAGCGCAGGCGCCCCGATCGCTGTGACGCGCCCGCGGGGCGTCAGCCAAGCAGGTTTCTTGACGCTATTGGGCGACGGGTGATAAACTCGTGGCCTATGCCCCGGGGCGCATGAAAGCCGCCGACAAGAGAAGGGCGAGACACCTCCAAAAGGAGCCCGTGTTTCGTCTTTTTGGTGTGCCCAAAACGGGCATTCGCGCGACATTTTTAATAAGATTCTAATCTACCGAGAAAGAGAATAATGGCGAAGACGACAGCTCCGAAGTCCGCACCGAAGAGTTCACCGGAGCCTGTCCCGAGCTCGCCGAGGGCGAGCAGAGCACGATCGAAGCGCACCGTTGCGGCGCTCAAGATTTCGGGCGACGGCAATGGCGCCTCGACGCTCATGCCCTCGACGTTCCCGATGCCGACGGGGGCCTTTACCGTCGAGCAGCGGCCTGAGCCGGGTCCCAAGCGCAGCCGGTACTCGTTCGCCAAGATACCGCACGTCCTCGAGGTCCCCAACCTCATCGAGCTTCAGAAGGCCAGCTTCGACTGGTTCAAGACCGAGGGGCTGGCGGAAGCCTTTGCGTCCATCTCGCCCATCAAAGACTTCACCGGAAACCTGATTCTGGAGTTCGGCGAGCATTCGCTGGGCGAGCCGAAGTATTCGATCGAGGAATGCCGCGAGCGCGACATGACGTACAGCGCGCCCCTGCGCGTGCGCGTCCGTTTGATCACCGCCGAGTCGGGCGAAATCAAAGGCATTCCCGATCAAGAGATCTTCATGGGCGACTTCCCGCTCATGACCGACAAGGGCACCTTCATGATCAACGGCGCCGAGCGCGTCATCGTCAGCCAGTTGGTGCGCTCGCCGGGCGTTTATTACAGTCAAGACGTCGACACCAACTCGCGGCCGACGTACAACGCGACGATCATTCCCAACCGCGGCGCGTGGATCGAGTTCGAGAGCGACAACGGCACGAAGAACGACGAGACCGAGGGCACGATCGGCGTCCGCATCGACAAGAACCGTAAGATTTACGTCTCGACGTTCATTCGCGCGCTCACGCGGCCGCAGCTCGGCTACGATTGGGAATCCGACGAAGCCATCATGAGCCTCTTCAGCGACCTGCCGCCGGCGGGTCAGGCGATGATCCGCAACTCGATCGAAAAAGATCGCGACATCAAGACGCGCGAAGACGCTCTCAAGGAGATCTACAAGAAGCTGCGGCCCGGCGAGCCCGAGAACGCCGAGAACGCCGAGAAGCTCATCGAGTCGCTCTTTTTCGACGACAAGCGCTACGATCTGGCGGGCGTCGGTCGTTACAAGCTAAGCAGCAAGTTTCAATATCGGATTCAGCATCCCGACCCCGAGGAACGCGTCAACACTCCGCACCTGTCGATCAACGAATATGCCGACGCCGGTCTGACCGAACCCAAGGCGATCGTCACGGCAAGCGACGACGGCGAAATCCTCGACGTGATGGACGTCTTCGATAAGGAGCGTCCGGAGCAGGCCGAGAGCGTCGTTACGATCCGCTATAAGGACGGAACGAAAGTCAGCTACGACCTCTACCGGGAGCTTGGCATCCGCAAGGTGCTCGGCGTGCGTCCGCGCACCGCTCCGGGAATCGTTCGAGGCCAGACGGTCAAGAAGGGCGACACGATCGGCGACGGCGCGCGCTGCCTGCTGCGCGAGGACATGATCGCCGTCATCCGGCGCTTGATCCGCGTGGCGGTCGGCATGGTGCAAAAGGACGACATCGACCACCTCGGCAATCGGCGCGTCCGTTCGGTCGGCGAGCTGTTGCAGAATCAGTTCCGCGTCGGGCTCCTTCGGCTCGAGCGAGTCGTCCGCGAGCGCATGACGGTGCAAGACATCGAGACGGTCACGCCGCAGGCGCTGATCAACATTCGCCCGGTCGTCGCGGCGATCAAGGAGTTCTTCGGCTCGTCGCAGCTCTCGCAGTTCATGGATCAGACCAACTCGCTGGCCGAGCTGACGCACAAGCGGCGGCTGTCGGCGCTCGGTCCGGGCGGCCTCTCGCGGGAACGCGCCGGGTTCGAGGTTCGCGACGTCCATCACTCGCACTACGGGCGAATCTGTCCGATCGAGACGCCGGAAGGTCCGAATATCGGACTCATCGGGTCGCTGGCGACCTACGCGCGCGTCAATAAGTTCGGCTTCATCGAGACTCCGTACCGGGTCGTGCGCGACGGCGTGGTTTCAGACGAGATCAAATACCTCACGGCCGACAAAGAGGACGAATACATTATCGCCCAGGCCAACACGGCCGTGGCTGCCAATTCGGGGCGGATTACCGCCGAGTCCGTGGTCTCCCGCTATGCCGAAGAGTACATCCAAGAGCCGGCCCAGCGCGTGCAGCTCATGGACGTTTCGCCCAAGCAGATCGTCTCGGTGGCGACCGCGCTCATTCCGTTCCTCGAGCACGACGACGCCAACCGCGCGCTGATGGGCGCGAACATGCAGCGCCAGGCCGTTCCGCTGCTTCAACCGTCCGCACCGATCGTCGGCACCGGCATGGAGTATCGCGCAGCCAAGGATTCCGGCAGCCTGGTCGTCGCCGACGAGAGCGGCACCGTGACCGCAGTCGACGCCAAGGGCGTGACCGTGCGCAACGCCCAGGGAATCGAGCGGAGCTACGAGCTGCTCAAATTCGTGCGCAGCAACGCGGGCACGTGCATCAACCAGCGTCCGATCGTCAACGTCGGCGATGCCGTCGAAGCCGGTCAAGTCATCGTCGACGGTCCGTCCTCGGATCAAGGCGAGCTCGCGCTCGGGCAAAACGTGCTCGTCGCGTTCATGCCGTGGGAAGGCTACAACTACGAAGACGCGATCCTGATCAGCGAGCGGATGGTCAAAGAGGATCGCTTCACCTCGATTCACATCGAAGAGTACGAGTGTGAAGCACGCGACACGAAGCTCGGCCCCGAAGAGATCACGCGCGACATTCCCAACGTCGGCGAGGACGCGCTCAAGGATCTCGACGAGCGTGGCATCATCCGCGTCGGCGCCGAGGTTCGGCCCGAAGACATTCTCGTCGGTAAGGTGACGCCCAAGGGCGAGACCGAACTCACCGCCGAGGAGCGGCTGCTGCGCGCGATCTTCGGCGAGAAATCGCGAGAGGTTCGCGACACGAGCCTCAAAGTACCGCACGGAGAGAAGGGCAAGATCATTGACGTCAAGGTCTTCTCGCGCGAGAACGGCGACGAGCTCTCGCCCGGCGTCAATCACCTCGTGCGAGTCTACGTCGCGCAGAAGCGCAAGATTCTGCAGGGCGACAAGATGGCCGGACGCCACGGCAACAAGGGCGTCATCGCCAAGGTCCTCCCTGAAGAGGACATGCCGTACCTCGAGGACGGCTCCCCGGTGGACATCGTGCTCAATCCGCTCGGCGTTCCGTCGCGGATGAATCTGGGACAGATCATGGAAACGCATCTCGGATGGGCGGCGCACATGCTCGGCTTGAGCGTGGCGACGCCGGTCTTCGACGGCGCGCATGCCGAAGACATCGGTGAATGGCTGCAGGACGCCGGTCTGCCGGCCGACGGAAAGACCTGGCTGCGCGACGGCCGCAGCGGCGAGCGCTTCTCCCACCCGATCACCGTGGGCATGATCTACATGCTGAAGCTCGCGCATTTGGTCGACGACAAGATCCACGCGCGCAGCACCGGTCCGTACTCGATGATCACGCAACAGCCGCTCGGCGGCAAAGCGCAGTTCGGCGGCCAGCGCTTCGGTGAAATGGAAGTCTGGGCGCTCGAAGCTTACGGTGCGGCCTACACGCTGCAAGAGCTGCTGACGGTGAAATCCGACGACGTCGTCGGCCGCGTCAAGACGTACGAAGCGATCGTGAAAGGCGAGAACGTGATGGAGCCCGGCGTTCCGGAATCGTTCAAGGTGCTCATCAAGGAGCTGCAATCGCTTGCGCTCGACGTCAAAGTTCTCACCGAGAACCGCGAAGAGGTCGAGATCAAGACGCCCGAAGACGAGATGGCGGAGTCCGAACGCCGCGAGTACGGTCTCCTGATGGGCGACGAGCAGGCGGCGGTATCGCAGACCGCCGTCGCAACGCGCGAGGCAGCCGCCGAAGCACCGCCGGAGGAAGAGGAAGAGGAAGAGATCGACGACAGCAAGCCGCTCGACGCGAGCGCTCCGATTCCCGCGCCTCCGCCCGCTCCGCGCACGGAGGTCGACGCCGAAGAGGTCTTCGAGGAAGCCGAAGAGGCCGCCGAGGAAGAGGTCGAGGGTCCGCAGGGGTACGAGCTCGAGGAAGAAGAGGACGAAGCCTCTTATGACGAGGACAAGCCGAGCTACAACGGCGACGAAGAGGAAGCGCCGTTCAGCGAGAACGGCAACGCCGAAGAGGAGTTCTAACGAAGGGCAAACCCCCTTTGTCATCCCTGTCAGCCTGAGCCTGTCGAAGGACGAAGGACGAAGGTGCAAATGAAAAGGCCCCGCGCGAGCGGGGCCTTTCTTTTTGCAACGGTTCGTTTAGTGCTTCGTGCAGACCGTGGTGACCGCGACGACGCGGCCGGTCTTTGCTTCGGTGAACGAAGACGAGCCGGTCATCTTCGTGTTGCTGACCTTCGTGATCGTCGTGTCGGTTTGACTCTTGATGTCGGAGGTGGGTGCAAATGAAACGTCGTGCCAGACGAGCTGATTGCCGTTCCAGCCGTTCGAGAACGAAAGGCCGTAGCCGCCTTGATTGTCGTAGTTGACGTCCACCCAGCGATGCGTCGTGGGATCGTAGGTGACCCTGTCGTATCCCGTGAGGTTCGTCTGCGACGAGAACCACTTCATCGGTTTCGTGACCGACGTTTGGTCGATGTACCAGCCGTTGGGGTCCGGCGCGTAGGTTATCGTCGTGACGTAGGCCGCCGGACGCCGGGAGCTCTTGATGCTGCACGTCCACGTACCGATCATGAATTGCATCGAGGAAAAGTTCGGCTTCTTGGGGGCCGGGATCGGCGTGCTTTCCACCTGCTGCGCCGACGCATAGAAGGGCAGTGCCGCTAGAACCATAGCGGCTAGTAAGACGCGATGCAGTCGCATAGGTCTCCTCTCCTTATCGTAAAAGTGCGATGACCGTAGGGAAGTTAACCGGGCGCAGTTGGCTGCCGAGCCGCTGTTCGCCTGCTGACGCCTTGCGCGTCATCCGGCCCTTTGTCGGCTTTCAGGGACGACTGCTTGCTTGCCGGCCTCCCCAAGGGGGAGTAGCGACGCGGCGATAAAGGTTCACCGGTGAGTTCGCTCGGTTCGGTGGGCATCGTCGGGACGGGACGGATGGGCGCGAGCATTGCCCGGCGCTTGCACGAGGTCGGCTATCGCGTCGTCGCGCTCTACGACGTGAATCGCGAATCGGCGGCGCGCGTCGCGAGCGAAACCGGCGGCGAGGTGACGGCTTCGCCGGCGCGGGTGACCGAGCTTGCCGGCGTGGTTCTCACCGTCGTAACCGACGATGCGGCGATGTACGAGATTTTCGCTAGCGACGGCGACTCGCTCTTGGTCAACGCGAAGGGCAAGGTCTTCGTGAACTGTGCGACGATTTCGCCCAAGGTGCACGTTGACGTGGAGCGGCTCGCGCAAGAGCGCGGGGCAGATTCGCTCGAGGCGTGCATGGCCAGCTCGATACCGCAAGCCCGCGACGGGACGCTCTATCTCATGGTGGGGGGACGCGCCGAGGTTTTCGAGCGCATGAAGCCGATGCTCGAACGGATGAGCTCGTCGCTGAAATACATCGGCAAAGCCGGCACGGCCGCGCAAGTCAAAGCTCTGGTGAACATGGTGATGAACGTCAACACCGCCGGTCTAGCCGAGGGTTTGGGCCTGGGCGATGCCCTCGGCCTCGACCTCGACATGTTGCGTGAAGTTTTCTCGCAGACCGGCGCAAACTCGCGCGTCCTCGAAACCGACGGCGCCGACATGCAACATCGCGAGCACGACGTGTACTTTTCCGCGGCGCATGCGGCAAAGGACTCGGGCATCGCGTTGGCGCTCGCGGAGCAGACGGGTTTGGAACTGCCGTTGGCGCGCGCTACGTACGAGCAGTTCGAGCGAATGAAAGAGCTCGGCCTGGGCGAGCTCGACAAGTCCGGCATTTCGGAACTTACCTTTAAATCGCGCCACGGCGGCAAGACCGCGGCGCGCGCATGAGCTTGGGAGGAAAGTAATGACTACGCAAGCGCACCACAAGGTCGTCCCGTTGGTCAGCTCCGGCACCGCCGGGCCGCTGGGAGCGATTCATCTGCCGCGGCTCTGGCTCAAACTATCGCTGGCGGCCATCGATGCTCTGCCGGAGGGCTACGACGAGTGCGGCACAGGGTTCGACGCGATGACGCTCAACGCGCTCGGTCTCGATCGAGCCAAGACGATCGACTTCGTGCGTCGCAGCAAACCGACGTACATGGAGTTCGAGGAGTGGGTCGTCGCGAACGGCAAAACCGACAAAGAAACGATCGAGCGCCACAACGCGGCGATCCGCGGCTACAATCACAGCGACGAGCTCGCCCATAAGATGCGTCACGCATCGAAAATCAAAAAGGACTCGGTCAAGGACGCGGTGACGCTCAATACGACCGAGGATCTCGACGAGATCCACCGCCAAGTCATCCGGCCCTGACGAGCCGCGCTCATCGTGGCGAAGCGCTGCAGCCGGCGATTTCGAGCGGCAGAGGTTCCTTGGGCGTTTCGTAAAAGGGGAGAGCCGTGAGGCGGCGCACGGCGAGACTGATCATACTCGCGTTAGCAACGGCGGCCACTCTATGGATAATGGATAACTATACGCCCAGGCTCATGAGTTGCTCCGCCGGATTCTATCTGCGATCCTATTGTGAAGGCATGCACATCCATCTGGCATTCGAGCTGCTGATCATCGTGCTCGTGGCGATTGCGGCATGGGCGGCTACGTTCGAGATGGCGCGATGACGGCAAAGAGCACGTTCGTCGATCCGGCGATTCAGAACTACGTCGTCGGCACGATCGTTCGGGAGCATCCCGTCCTGCGCGAATTGCGCGAAGAGACCGCGCATCACTCTCACGCCCGCATGGCGATCGGACCCGATCAAGGACAGCTCATGAAGGTGCTGGCTCATGCCATTGGCGCTCGCCGTTATTTGGAGATCGGCGTCTTTACCGGCTACAGCTCGTTGGCGATGGCGCTGGCGCTGCCGCCGGACGGCTACGTCCTGGCTTGCGACGTTAGCGAAGAGTACACCGGCGTGGCGCGGCGCTATTGGCACGCGGCCGGCGTCGCCGCGAAAATCGATCTTCGCATCGCTCCCGCGCTCGAAACGCTGGCCGACCTGCGTGCGCAACACGCCGAGCCGTTCGACATGGCATTCATCGACGCCGACAAAGCAAACGTGGACCGGTACTACGAAGCGGCGCTCGACCTCGTGCGGCCGGGCGGGTTCATCCTGGTTGACAACGTGCTGTGGAGCGGAGAGGTACTCGACGAGTCGGCAACCGACGCCGATACGCGCGCTCTGCGGGCACTCAACGCCAAAGTGAGTCGCGACGACCGCGTGGACGCGACGCTCGTGCCGGTTTGCGACGGAATCCTCATCGCGCTCAAGCGCGGCTAGCTTTTTGGCGGCCGCAGGGAGTTGAAGCGCGACCAGGCGCCGCTGGTCACGCTGGAGGGCGGCGCGGGCAAGGCGGCTTCCGAAGAGCCGCTCACGTCGAAGCAGATGCGCCGGCGGGCGTAATCGACCGCCATCGCGTGAACGGCCGGAAGATTCGTTTCGATGATTCCGTTATAGCCGTCGGGACGCGAGGGCTCCGTGCACACCGGCATCGAGCTCGGCGGAGCCCCCGCCGCGTAGCGGACCCAGGCGATCGCGCCGCAGGCGAACCCTTCGCGAATTCCCGCCGGCATCGTCTCGTAATCGGCGTTCGCTACCAGCGGCCGCCGAAGCTCGCTGCGAACGCCGTCCCAAAGCGCGCCGCCGCCGGCCATTCCCGAATCGAGGACGATGTGGTTCACCCACGTGTCGTTGATCTCGACGGTCGCGAGCGGCACGTGAGGCTTCAGATCGACGGGTAAGCAATGCATGCGTGCCAAGTGCGACGCGGGCGGAAAGAGGGTCACTTGCCGGCGGTCGCGATCGATCAGCGTCGGAAAGCGAGCGAAGAAGTCGTAACCGCACAGCGCCTGGTCGCCGCTGATGTTGGGTGAGATCAATGCCGGCAGATCGTGCAGCGAATATCCGCCGACGCCGAAGTGCGCGATCTCGGTCTGGCGGTCGACGTACGTGCGGCCGTCGGGGGCCAGCTCGAACGTGCCGGCTTCCGCCGGCAGGCGCGCGGCCTGTGCGAGCCATTGCGACACGATGACGGCCGACGTGCCGGTATCGAGTACGCACGAGGCCCGCTCGCCGTCGATGGTGACCGGAATGGTCGTGCGCGTCGCGTTCGAGCCGCCGGCGAGAATGACCGATGCGGAGGCCGAGGCGCGGTGCATCTGCGACATGACTTCAGCGACCCCCGCGCCAAGACAAAGGCCGGCAATGAGTGTGCGAAACGCAAATGCTTTCATGAACGGCTCGACCGTAGAGTATCACAGGCGAGCGGGATTCGTCCGCGTCTCTCATCAAAGTTTGACCAAGTGCGCGTGACGTGCGTCGGGGGCGGCCCGGCCGGCCTGTACTTCGGAATCCTCATCAAGCGGCGGTTTCCCGCGTGGGAGATCCGCATTCTAGAGCGCAATCGGCCCCTCGACACCTTCGGCTGGGGCGTCGTCTTTTCCGATGCGACGCTCGAGAATCTACACGAAGCCGATGCGCCGACCCACCGGGCGATCACGCAGGCGTTCGCGCACTGGGACGACATAGAAATTCACATCAACGGTCGCACGATCGTCTCGGGCGGTCACGGCTTCTGCGGGATCGCACGCAAGCGGCTGCTCGAAATTCTGCAGCGCCGCGCCGCGGAGCTCGGCGTGCGGCTGGAGTTTCAACGCGAGGTCGAGGACGTCGCCGCGCTGCGTGCCGGCTGCGATCTGCTCGTGGGCGCGGACGGCGTCAATAGCCGCGTGCGTGGGACCTACGCGCAGGCGTTCGAGCCGAAGCTCGACCGTCGCCTTTGCCGATTCGTCTGGCTCGGCACGACCCTGCCGCTGGACGCCTTCACTTTTTTCTTCGAGCGAACCGAACACGGATGGTTCACGGTACACGCCTATCGCTTTGACGAAGAGCTGAGCACGTTCATCGTGGAGTGCCGCGAGGAAACGTGGCTGGCGCATGGGCTCGATGCCGCCGGCACGCAGCAAACGTTGGCGTTTTGCGAACGCCTTTTTGCGCCGTATCTCCGCGGGCACCGCTTGATGGCGAACGGCGCCCGGCCGCGCTCGAACGCGCGCGATTGGTTGAATTTCAATCGCGTGAGCAACGAGCGATGGACTCACGAAAACGTCGTGCTGCTCGGCGACGCGGCGCACACGGCGCACTTTTCCGTCGGCTCGGGCACGAAGCTGGCCATGGAAGACGCCGTCACGCTGAGTGCCGCCCTCAGCGCGGCGAGTCTCGCCCCGCCGACGCCGCCTGCGCTGACCGCGGCATTAGGCGAATACGAGGCGTTGCGTAAGATCGAAGTGCTCAAGCTGCAAAATGCCGCCCGGAACAGTACCGAATGGTTCGAGAACGTCGCGCGCTATGCGACCCTCCCGCCGGAACAGTTTGCCTACAGTCTGCTGACGCGCAGTCAGCGCATCGGGCACGAGAATCTGCGCCTGCGCGACGAGACGTACGTCGATCGCGTGGAGGAGTGGTTCGGTGGGCGGATCGTGCCGCCGATGTTCACGCCGTTGCGCCTGCGAGGGCTCGAGCTGGCAAACCGCATCGTCGTTTCGCCGATGGACATGTACAGCGCGATCGATGGAACCCCCAACGAGTTCCATCTCGTACACCTCGGAACGCGGGCGCTCGGCGGCGCCGGCTTGATTTTCACCGAGATGACCTGCGTTACGCGCGACGGGCGCATCTCGCCCGGCTGCACCGGCATGTACTTGCCCGAACACGCCGCGGCGTGGGAGCGCATCGTTCGCTTCGTCCACGAGTTCTCGCGCGCGAAGATCTGCCTGCAGCTCGGCCACTCAGGCCCCAAAGGCTCGACCAAGCTCATGTGGGAGGGCATGGACGAACCGCTCGATGACGGAAACTGGCCCGTCGTCGGTCCGTCGGCAATTCCGTACGCGCCGGCCAACCAGATACCGGCGGAGCTCGGCCAGGCGGAAATGAACGCGATTCGCGCGGCCTTCGTTCGTGCCGCGGAGATGGGCGTCGCGGCGGGTTTCGACATGCTCGAGCTTCACTGCGCGCATGGGTATCTGCTCTCGTCCTTCATCACGCCGCTGCGAAATCGGCGGACCGACGAGTATGGCGGTTCGCTTACGAACCGCCTGCGTTATCCGCTCGAAATCTTCGCGGCGATGCGCGCCGTCTGGCCCGCGGAACGGCCGATGTCGGTGCGCATCTCGGCAATCGATTGGGTCGACGGCGGAATCTCCGGCGACGACGCGGTCGAGATCGCGCGCGCTTTCAAGGCGGCGGGCGCCGATCTCATCGACGTGTCCACCGGCCAAACCTCGCCCGATGCCAAGCCGGTCTACGGCCGCATGTTTCAAACGCCGTACGCCGACCAGATTCGCAACGAAGCCGGCATCGCGACGATGGCCGTCGGCAACATCACCGACGCCGATCAGGTCAATGCGATTCTCGCGGGCGGCCGCGCCGATCTGGTCGCGCTCGGCCGGCCGCACCTTGCCGATCCGTTTTGGACGCTCCACGCCGCGGCGAAGCTCGGGTATCGCGATGCGCCGTGGCCGGTGCAGTACCTCGCCGGAAAGGAACAGCTCGAGCGGCTCCTCGCTCGCGCTGCGACGGCCTCGCCGTGATTGCAAAGGACAAACACGCGCTCGTGACCGGCGGTGGGCGCGGCATCGGGCTGGCGATCGCGGTCCGGCTCGCCGCCGAAGGGGCCCGGGTCAGCATCGTCACTCGTTCTCCCCTCGCCGGCGGGGAATTCTTCGCAACGCAAGGGGACGTCGCCGACGAAACGCAAGTCCGGCACGCATTTGAAGTCAGTCGCGATGCAAACGGTCCGATCGACATTCTCGTCAATAGCGCGGGCATCGCCGAGTCGGCGCCGGTTCAGCGCACGGATATTGCCATGTGGGAGCGGATTCTCGCAACGAATTTGACCGGCACGTTCCTTTGCGCGCGCGAAGTCGTACGCGAGATGACCGGCGCGGGTTGGGGGCGGATCGTCAACATCGCGAGCACCGCCGGGCTCAGCGGCGCACCGTACATCGCCGCGTACTGCGCGAGCAAACACGGCGTCGTGGGCTTTACCCGCGCGCTTGCGGCAGAACTCGCCGCGACGGGGGTCACCGCAAATGCCGTCTGCCCCGGCTACACCGAGACGGAGATGATGCACCGCGCGATCGAAAGGATCACCACGCGCACCGGGCGCAGCGAGGAAGCGACGCGCGAGCTCATGGCGCGCGGTAATCCCGAGGGTCGTATCGCAACGGTCGAGGAGGTCGCGCAAGCCGCCGTCGACCTGATCGCCGGATCGCAAACCGGCCTCACCGTGACGATCCCACGCGCCTCGCCCTGATTGCGTGATCGGGATTTCGTCATTCGTCGACGGGCGGCGGCTGGCCGCGCTCTTCTCGATCATCGCCTTGACGCTCGCCGCCGGTCCCGCGCCAAAGGCAAACGCGGTCTCCAACGGCGCCGAGGCGACGATCTATCTGCGCGGCGACTTTTCCGGCGGATTCAACGTCGCGTACGGTGCGGTGCTGCGCTCGACCGCGACCAATCGCTCGGCAACGTTTCTCGACGTCATGCTGACCGGCCGAAGGGACCCGGGTCCGTCAATCGAGCTCGGTCTCACTCGCGACGCGCGCAACGGCTTCGGCGCGTTGCGCGTCTTTACCGCGGTGAGGACGCGATCGGGTACCTACCGCTACGCCGCGTCTGCGGTTTCTTGCGTGCCGTCGTGCACGCTGATCTTGCGCGGCGACCCGCACGACGTTACCGCAACGATCGCGAGCGACGGCGGCATTCGCCGGGTGGGTGTTTGGAGACGAGGCGACTTCGACTTGCGGGCGCCCTACGTTCGGCTCAACGGCGAAGTGGCGAAACGCGGCGACGCAATCGACGCCGCGCTGACTCCGATGCGGGTCGTTGCCGCGGCACGCGAGCTGGCGGCGCCGGCCTGCGGCTTTACGGTGCATGGGGTTACGCCGCGCCGGCTGCCCGGCGGGACGTTGACGTTCACGGGTACGAATCGAGCCGATGCGCCCGCATCGTCGGTCGATCTCACGCGGAGGCGGATGGCGTCGCGTTGCGCCGGTTCCTGAGCCGCCGGTACAGGAACGCGGTCAGAGCCGCGGCGCTTGCCACCAGGAGCACCGGCGCGAGCGGCCATGCGTACGGCACGCAGAGGCCGGCCGTGATGAGGACATAGAGCGCCACGAGGACGCGCGTTCGCGCGGGCTCGGGCACCGCGAGCATTGCAGAGAAGATCGCCGGCAGCATCAAGGCGATCTCGTAGGGATTCGCATGGGGGCTCGTCGCCAAGCCGGCTAGCGTGATCAAACAGGCGCCTTCGAGGATCGACGTTCGCGTAACCAGCGGCAGCGTCAAGAACAGGAGCAGGTAACCGGCTGCGGCGGCCGCCGCCTGACCGAGTCCGGCGTTTGCGAGCAGCTCCGGAACGGTAACCGCCTTGACGGCGAGCATCAGCAGCTCGGTGTGACGTATGGCATAGAGTTCTCGAGCGTACTGCACCGGCCACAGCCACGCGCCGTGCGTCGTTGCAACGCCGAGCACGTACCATCCGGCGCCGCAGAGAGCCGCGACGATGAGAGCCTTCCACTGTTTGCGCGCTAAGAGCAAGAGCAGCAGCGGTATCGCAACGGTGGGCTTGTACAGCAGCAATCCAATCGCAACGCCCGCGGCAGCCGGGCGCGCGCTCGCGAGAGCCCAAATTGCAAGAAAAACGAGAAATACCGCGAGCCCGGTGTTCTGTCCGACCTCGATGGAGTTGATGACCGGCGTCCATCCGAGCACGGCGGCGATCGAGAACGAGATGCCGAAGCCGAACGTTCGAGCCGCAACGACCGCAGCCGCCACGAACAGCGCGAGCATGCATAGGTCTTGCGCGAACATTGCCGCCATCGGCGAAAGATGACTGAAGGGTGCGTAAAACCACGCGAACGGCGGCGGATAGACGAAGGCCTGCGGCGTGAGGTGATGCGCGGTCTGCCATGCCGCTAAGCGCGACCGGTCGGTGAGCGCCGGGGTGCCCACGGTGGCTCCCGCCGACCAAAAATTTGCGAAGTCGCCGCGGTAGGCTACCTCGTGGAACCACGGCAGCCAGATATACGGGAGCGATACGCATAACGCCAGCAGAGCTGCGTACAGCCAAGCGCGCTCGGTCGATAGACGCATCGGTACGACCTCGAGCATCGCCCGAGAGTCTGCCATGGCCGGCTTAGGCGCCATACCATTTCAGGGCCGGCCAGATGACGTACAGCGGCGCGATCGGGTCGCGGCAGAGATAAATCGGGGCCGGGCCCTCGACGATCCACTTGTACGGCTCGGCCGAAGTTCGCGCGAGCACGACGCTGCGATAGAACCGGCGCAGGCGATCGATGCGCGTCGCTCCGATTGCGACCAGCGTCGTTCCGTCGTAGCCGTGCGTTCCCCACAGGTAATAGTTATTCTGGCTGGAGATGACCGGCGGCAGTCCGTAGCGCGGTCCGAAAAAATCCAGGGCGCCCGCGTCACCGTACGTGTCGGCGTAGATCGCGGCACCGGAGCGCTCGCGGCGCGGCAGCGAGAAATACACCGAAGCGACGTCGTGCGCGAGGCGCCTCCAGCCGAACTCTTCGGCGAAGACCGGCTGAATCAAGTGCGGCGGCGTAGTGCCGCGGCCCGTCAGTCC
>JASHOM010000070.1 GCA_030041115.1 Vulcanimicrobiota bacterium
ATTCCTCCAAAACGAAGACGTGGTCGAATCCGGCCTCGTACGCAGACGGCAGCTACAGTTTTGAGTCGACGACGCAGACCGGTAGGAAGACTACCTGGAGCGGCACGTACTTCAGTGCCGCGTCGGGAATGACGACCCGCCTTCGCGACACCTACACGCTCGGTACCGGCCGATACACCGATCTCACTCAGATGAACTCCGGCAGCGGCTGGAAGACCACGGCAAGCAGCACCTGCACGAAGTCGTAACCTCGTAGCAGCGCGCAGACGTTCGCGGAGCAGTCTTCACTCGCGCAGAGACTGCTCCTAGCATCCGATCCGTTCGCCGGGCATGATATAGGTGGCGAGGTTGAGCGCTTCCTGACCTGCGGCTTGCATGATCAGGTCGCAGAGAATGTCGCTCTTCCCGTCGACGCGGAGAGTTCGCGGCTCCCCCTTTCCGTCGGCCGGATTCCAATTGTAGGTGAACTGATTCGCCCGGGAACGGTGACACCATACCGCGGTGGCGTTTACTCTGACGAAACCGGAGTAGCGCCCGGTGTTCGCAACGACCAGTTGCAGCAGGTTCCGCATCAAAATTCCCTTGCCGGTGGCATAGTCGGCTTCAAAGGTTTGCAGATCCTTGAACTTCAAATATTGCAGATTTTCGTGGAGCACGCCCTGACCATCGGTCATGTTCGCCATTACGGATTCGGCGATGCTGTGGGCCAGCGGGCTGCCGTGCGATAATGCCCGAGCGAAGAGCCCCTGATCGCCGGACCAGTACCATGCGGGATCGGTCCGATTCCCGGTCGGCCGCTCCAGGACCAATCCCAGGGCGTTGAGGATTCCGGTGCTTCCCGGACTGCTCTTGGGATACGCAAGCCATGCCGCAAACCAGTCACTCTCGGCCGCGGAACTCCGCGAATACTCCGGATTTCCGGGATCCAGCGCGGCGAGAAGCTGAGAGAGAATCCAAAACCCCTCGTTGGTAACCGAGTTACGTCCGCTCAGCGGTGGGTTGGTGCCGTCTGGAGAGTTGTTGAAGGTGCCGCCGCGAATTCCGGACGTTCCCGCCGCATTGTCCGAAAAGCCGCCCTTGACTTTGTGATTGTAGGTCGTCGTCCGCCAGTTGGATCGGATCTGTTGCCAGCACGATTGCGCCGCGGCGAGCAGGCCGTTGAAGAGCTCGTCGTGCCTGTGATCGTCGTAGCCTAACCGCTGCCGGTGATTGATGGCGAAGGAAAACGCCACGCCCCACCAGCCGTAGTCGTCCTTCCACCATCCGGGATTGCCGCTCAAGTTTTGGTAGACACTGAATGCAGTGGGCAAGATCCGGCTGCGGTGGTCCGTTTCGCCCGAGGCGACGAGATAGTTGAGGCACGTGTGCAGCGTCGTGCCGCCAAACCAAAAGTTTCCGTCGAATACGTGCGGCGTCTTATACTGCCCAACGAGTACGTCGAATCCCGCTGCCGCCGCCGAGCGGTACGTGAAGGCCGTTGAGCCGCTCGGCGCGGCCGGGTTCGTCGTGCCGCTGCATCCGCTCGTGCCGGCGGCTAGGCCGATCGCGCCCAACGCGCCGACGCCCTTGACGAAGTCGCTGCGTGAGGGTTCCGCGCTCTGTCCCATGCTCGGCCTCCGATCGTTGCCCACCGCCGATTCCCGCACCTCGGCTCGGGCGCGGATCGCTCGGTCACCGGACGACGGCCGGCTGAAGAGCCCAGTCAAGCGCGTAGTCCGCGATTTCCTCCCAACCGGGCACGACGCCGGTAAAATGCGGGCGTCCGGGAAACTCCTTGAATGCGGCGATCGACGACGAGCGTGAAATGAGCTCGAAGTTCTTCCTCGTGTAGTGCGGCGTGACGAGATGATCAGATCCGCCGGCGATGAGGAGGATCGGCGGGCGGTCGGTTGAGACATCGACGCGCGCCGGCGAGTGCGGCTCGAAGTTCTCGAACGCACCCTCAAAGAGAACTCTGTTGGCGCACGGAATTGCGTAGCGGTCGTACAACGTTCTGCTCTCCTCGGGCGACAGCGTATTTGTAAAAGCATAGTGGAACTGATCCGGGCTCAACATCGTGGCCTTCGAGATATTGAGCGGATTTGCGAGAACCGGAGCGGAGGCTTTCAAGGTCGAGAAGGGCAGCTCCAACACGCCGGCCGGTGCCGTCGCATCGATTCCGACGACCGCGGATCCCAACCCGCGGTACGCGAGCAGCTGCGCCAAGAGACCACCAAACGAATGGCCCATGATGACGGCGGACGGATCCGAGGCTCGAATGGACGCCTCGAGATGGTCCAAGACCTTGGCGATCGTCAGTTCCGTCAACGGCGTCGGATTTGCGCGCAGCTCCCGGACGGTTCGGTCGAGCCCCGGCCAGGCCAAGGCGCTTGCGGCGAAGCCTCGGGCGGCGTAGCGATCGATCCACCCCTGCCAACTGCTCGTGGTCAAGAATAGTCCATGAATCAAAACGACCGATGTGGACGACTTCACCGCATTCCTCCTATCGTGCCTCGAGAAAGCGCGCTATTGCAGCCATCGTTTCGTTCGGCCGTTCCTCCATGAGCCAGTGACCGGTGTCATCGAGCACCACGACGGTTGTCCGATTCGAGATGAGTTTTGCCTGCTCTCCCAGCGCTACGCCAAGCGATTTGTCGCCCCCGATGGATAGCACCGGTATCGCGAGCTTCGTCTGCGCAAGCCGCGCAAAGTCAACGGCAGTTTTCGGGAACGACGCAAAATAGGCCCAGCCGGCGGCCATCCGCCCCGGGCGCGAATAGGCTTTTATGTAGTTGCGTCTGTCGGCGTCGGGCAGGCAATGGGCCGGATCGGCTGCAAACGAGTTCCAAAAATAGTCGAAATAAATGGCTTCGCGCCCCGCAACGAGCGCAAGCGGCGTCGACCCATAAAAGCGGAAATGCCAGAACGTCGGTGCGTCGTAGATCGGCTGCCAACCTTCGACTCCGGGTAGAAATGCGTCCATGAGCGTCAGTCGTGTTACCTCGCGCGGGTACAAAGCGGCGTAGGCGTAGGCGACCATGAGCCCGATATCGTGTCCCACCACCATGACTTTCTCGTAACCGAGCGCGTGAACCGCATCGCGGATCCTGCGCGCCGCCGTCACCATGTCGAGGCCGCCCGACGGAATCGTGGAGTTCCCGATGCCGGGCAGATCGGGCGCGATCACCGTGAAGTTGGCTCTCAGGCGCCGAGCGAGCGGCTTCCACATGCGCGCGTCTTCGGTATAGCCGTGGAGCAGCACGACGACCGGCCCGCGGCCGCCCCTCGTGAGGCTCACGCGGACGCCATCCACGGCGACCTGCTGCGTGTGGAAACCGGAGCCGAAGTCGACGACGTAGGCCTGCGCCGGCGCAGCGCACAACGACAAGAGAAAGAGAAGAAAAAGCGGCTTTCTCACGCGAAGGTCCTTTCGCGGGCATTCATTTCAATGAATTATAAGCTCGCGTTCGGACCAGAACAATACGCGCAACCCGCACCTTTATCCGCACACTCCTTGACAGCCCGTCGTTTTGGACTATATAGTCAAGTATGGCTCGAACGAGGGAATTCGATCCCCGCAAAGCCTTGTTGGCCGCGGTCGAAGCGTTTTGGGATTCGGGGTTCGAGAAGACGTCGCTGGACGGTCTGACGGCCAAGATGGGCATTGGCCGGCAAAGCATGTACGACACCTTCGGCGACAAGCGGGCGCTCTACTTACGCGCGCTGGATGAGTACCGCGCGATGACGCAGGAGGATGTCAAGAGCCTCTTCAACTCGGCTCTGGGCGTTCGG
>JASHOM010000071.1 GCA_030041115.1 Vulcanimicrobiota bacterium
AGCGTGGTCTTTCCGGCGCCGGAGGGACCGACGACCGCGACGGTTTTGCCCCGCTCCACGTCGATCGAAACGTTGTCGAGTGCGCGTTGGGCGCAGGCGTTGTACTGGAAAACGAGCTCGCGCGCGGAAAGCACCGGCTCCTACCGCGCCGCAGGATCGAGCGTGAAATACTCCTCGCGCGCGCCGGCATCGCCCGCGCGCGCGCGCTCGACCACGTCGCGCAGCCAGGTGACGGCGGCATCGTCGGCCTTGCGTCCAGCGAGAACCAAGCGCAAGGCAATGAGCGCGAGATCCGGCGTGCGCGCGCCCAGGCGCTGCATGCCCTCGTAAAAGGGCGGCGCGCCTTCGGCCTCCGGCCGGCTCTCGAGCAGTGCGCGCACGACCTCTGCTTTCGAAGGGGTACCGCCGAGAAGGTAGCCGTCGAGCAACTCGAAGTCCATCGTTCATGGGCTTCGCCACGCGTACCGGTTTGCTCTGCGCGCTCATGTTGGGCGCGCTTGGAGCAAATGGGAGCGAAAACGACGTCGTCCGCCTGCTGGAGCGAATGCGCGCGGCGGCAGGTCCGGTTTGGCAGGCCCACATCGTCTCGGTGTCGAGACTGACGCTGGCAGGAACGGCGAACCTGGTTTCCAGCGACAGCGCCGGGCTGCGGATAACGGTGCGCCATTGCACCGGCGAAGTCTGCAACGGTACCTATTTCGACGGTGAGCACCTCTACTCGATCAATATGAACGGAACGGCGCTGGCCGACTCACTCGAGCCGGAGCCGTTCCTGCGCTCGCTGCGACTCGTCGCGTCGCTCGAATTCCTTTCACCAACCTTCCTGGCGCATGGCGGCGAGGTCGGCGACGCGGGAGCGGGGACGTTCGCCGGCAGACGCTATCGAACCATCGTCGTGGGCGACGTCAATGCCGTTCCGCTCCGTCTCTACGTCGATCCGCAAACCGCGTTGATTCGGCTCGCGCGGGAAGTCGGCGGCAGCGAAACGTTCGAGTATGGCGACTACCGCCGCGCGGGCATCCTTCGACTGCCGTTTGAAGTGCTTCACGACGGACAGCTCTTCGAGCGGTACGACGATCGTGCCGCGGTCTCGTCGAGCTTCACGTCTCCGCATGGACCGACTCCATCCTTTCGGGGACGGCCCGACGACGTGCCGACCGATCCGCGCTCGGTCACGCCGATCGTCGCGTGCAGCGTCGGCGGCATCGCGGTGCGTTGCCTGGTGGACTCGGGGAACTCCGGTCTTTCGATCAGTTCCGAACTCGCGAGCCGGCTCGGAGCACCGGTCGTGGGGAGCTATCAAGTGCGCGGATTGGGCGGTTACTCCACCCAGGTCGTGCGCGCCGGACCGCTTCGCATCGGCAACGCCACCTATCCGGAGGCCTATTACGCGGTGCTCACGGATCTGCGCCGGTACGGTTACGACGTCGTGCTCGGGGCCGACGTCATCGCCGCAACCGGCGTTGAGATCGACGCGAGCGCGCACGTCATCCGCTTCGCCGCGCCGATCGAGCAGAGCCCGATCGTTTTGCCGATCTCGTTCCAGACCTTCGTGCCGGTCGTCGACGTGGGTCTCGGCGGCGTCCCGGCAGCACTAGCAGTAGACACGGGCGACGAGTCGAACATCAATCTCGCGTACGACTTTTATGCCAAACATCCGGGACTCTTCAGCGTCAGCCAACGGCGCTCGGTCAGCGGAATCGGAGGAAGCAGCGTCGAGTTGATCGGTGTCATTCCACAGGTGACCCTTGGTGATTACCGCACCGGGCCCCAGGTGATCGGAACGACGCAGACGCTGCGCGGAACCGCCTTCGGTCATCTCGGTGCCGCGTTCTTGGGACAGTTCGTCGTCCAGTTGAACTACGCCGCGGCCGAGCTGCGATTGATTCCGAAGACGTGAGTGGGCTCGTGGCCCGGCGGCTCGCCGCGTGTGTCGCGTTGGCGGCCTTCGCAAGCGGTCCGCGAGCGAGCGCGATGGCCCTCGACCGCTGTACGGTCGTCGCCGTCGAGATGATGGACAGCGTCGACTCCTCCGACGCCCGCCCGGGTGATTTCTTCCGGTTCGAAACGGTCAACGCCGTCACGAGCGGAGCGCTGGTCGTCATTCCGGCGCGCACGATGGGCTACGGCATCGTCACCGTTGCGGCGCCGGCCGGCCGCGACGCACGGCCGGGCACGCTCGTTCTGGAGCCGCTTTATCTCACGCTGCCCGACGGCAAACGTCTGGGCGTCGTGCTCAATCATAATACGGATTCGCTGGAAAAGTCGGGTCCGAACGACAGCATCCCCGGTTATCTCGGCGCGATCCCGGTCTTCGGCGTCGGCGCCGCGATCGGCATCTTCAATTACTTTCGAAAAGGGAAGAACATCGTCGTCCCCAGGGGAACCGTCTTCACGATCTTTCCCAGCGACGACCCGTCGGTCGAACGCTGTCAGGATCATCCAACCTATTGAGAGTCAACGACCTACGCCGTGGAGAACGACGCGCCGAGCGCTGGTGCTGGTGCTGGTGCTGACGCTCAAGCTCACGCTCGTGCTCGTGCTGTCCGATTTCGGCAGCGAGCAATCGACGCCGCTTCGAGCCAGACGGCAGCGTTGGTCGGTGATTTGATCGACGCGCCAGAGCACGCCGCCGATTCGCTCGTAGCGATATCGCATGAAGGATTGGAATGTGAGTGCGGCGATCGCGCCCGATAGAACCGCTACGAGCGCCCACGTCGCGACGTGCAACCATCGAAATTGCAACACCGTAATGCTCTCCGCGTACGCAATAAGATTTTGGGATACGGCTAGAATTGTGCCGGGCGCAACGTTTACCTTCTCGCCGTCGCAAGAAAATCGCGCATGTCTTTAAATAACCTTAACGCGATTAGCAGGCACAACTAACCAGCCATGCAACCGACGCAACCGTCGTCCACCTATCCGACGCACAAGAGGGCCGCAGGTTGCTTTTTGCCGGCGCTTACCGCGAGGGTCATGCAATGAATAGAACAAGCACGATACCGTTAGCCGGCTCGGCCGAGCACGTTTTTCCCGAGCTCACGCCGGCACAGATCGATCGAATCGCTCCTCACGGACGCGTGCGATCGGTTGCGGCCGGCGAAGTGCTCATCGATCAGGGCGAAAGCGCCATGCCGTTCTTCGTCGTACTCGCCGGAGAGCTCGAATCGGTACGTCCGCTCGAGACGATCGAGACGCTGATCATGGCCATCGGTCCGCATCAGTTTACCGGCGAGATCAATACGCTCTCGGGACGGGCGGCGCTCTTTCGGACGCGCGCGACGCAGCCGGGCGAAGTCATCGAGCTCGATCACCGGCACTTGCTCGCCTTGTTGCAGACCGACGAAGAGCTCGGCGAGATCGTGACGCGCGCCTTTCTGCTGCGGCGGATCGGGCTCGTGACCGCCGGCGTCGGCGACGTCGCGCTGATCGGGTCGAAGCATTCGGCCGACACGCTGCGGATCAAGGAATTCCTGGCGAGAAACGGTCATCCGTACGCGTACATCGATCTCGAGCAAAACGCCGAGGTCGAGGGGCTGATGGGTACGTTTCATTTCGCTCCCGAGGACGTGCCGGTGGTCATTTGCCGGAGCCGCGAAGTATTGCGCAACCCGAAGAATACGGAGCTCGCGCAATGTTTGGGTTTCAACGAATCGATCGATCCGCGGCAGATTCGCGATCTCGTCGTCATCGGCGCGGGTCCCTCGGGTCTCGCCGCGGCCGTCTACGGTGCGTCGGAGGGCCTCGACGTTCTCGTCGTCGAGGCCAGCTCGCCCGGCGGTCAGGCCGGCTCGAGCTCGCGCATCGAAAACTACCTCGGCTTCCCGACGGGCGTGACGGGTTTGGAGTTGGCGGCGCGCGCGTACACGCAGGCCGAGCGGTTCGGCGCTCAGATGCTCGTCGCCACGGCGACCCGGCTGGAATGCGAGCGTACGCCCTACGTCGTTGCAACCGACAACGGCGAGCAGATACCGGCGCGCAGCATCGTCATCGCGACCGGCGCGCAGTATCGCCGGCTACCCCTCGAGAATCTCTCCCGCTTCGAGGGCGCCGGCGTTTATTACGCCGCGACCAAAATCGAAGGGCAGCTCTGCGGGGGCGAGGACGTCATCGTCGTGGGCGCCGGAAATTCGGCGGGCCAGGCGGCGATCTATCTATCGCAAACGTCGCGGGTCCACTTGCTCGTACGCTCGGGCACGCTTGCCGCGAGCATGTCGCGTTACCTTAGCCGCCGGATCGAGGAGACCGCGCAAATCGAGCTGCATTTGCATACCGAGATCGTCGCGCTGGAGGGAAACGATCGACTCGAAACGGTGCGATGGCGGAACAATCAGAGCGGGGCGATCGAGGAGCACGAGATCCGGCACGTCTTCGTGATGACCGGCGGCGTTCCGAACACCGCCTGGCTGGACGGTTGCCTCGAGCTCGATGACAAAGGGTTCGTCAAAACCGGGCCGAGTCTCTCGCCGGAGGATCTGAATGCCGCGCGCTGGCCGCTCTTGCGCGCGCCTCAATTGCTCGAAAGCAGCCTCCCGGGAGTCTTTGCCGTCGGCGATGCACGCAGCGGAAGCGTGAAACGCGTCGCGTCGGCGGTTGGCGAGGGATCGATCGCCATCTCCCTCGTCCACCAAGTTCTCCAGCAATGAGTCGCGGCTACGACTCTCGGACGGCCTCGGCGTCGATGACGATGTCGATTCGAGGGCTCACGACGACGCCGCCGTTGGGCATCTCGTCGTTCCAACTCACGTTGAAGTCGTAGCGATCGATGCTGGTCCGGGCGACGAACCCGGCGCGCGTCTTGGGTCCCTTGTTCACTCCCTCTTCCCACCACGGGGTCTCCCACATCCCGAGATACCGCACGCGAAGCGTCACCGGACGACTGACGTCGCGAATCGTCAGATCGCCGGCGACGCGATAGTCGGTCGGACCGACGAGCGAAACGCCGGTGCTCCTGAAGCGAATCTCGGGGTATCGCTCGCACGCGAGAAAATCGGCGCTGCGGAGATGATCGTCGCGCGCGTCGACGCCGGTCCAGCAGTTCGACGCGGCGATCGCGGCTTCGACGGCCAGGTCGCGGGGATGCTCCGGATCGAACTCGAGGCTGCCGGTAACGTTCTTGAACGAGCCGCGCACCCACGTCACCATCATATGACGCGCACGAAACTCCGCTGCGGTGTGCCCGGGTTCGAAAAACCACTTCATGAGGTACCCTTTTAGGCAAGGAATCCGGAACGACCCTGCTCTCGGATGCACCTCGAAAGGTGAAAAAAGTCGGGGGCGAGGAGATAGCTGCCTATGTTGGTCGCACGTCGGGTGCCGCCGTATTCCTGAGCATGCCGGTTCGCGCCGGCATTTCCGCACGAGCGACGGCGCGGAGATCGCCTTCACGGAAAGCGGCTCCGGTCAACCGGTCCTTCTCTTCGTCCATGGCTGGCAGGCCGATTCTTCGGTCTGGCGCGACACCGTCGACGCGTTGGGGCCGCGCACGCATGCCGTCACGGTCGATCTGCGCGGCAGCGCGCAATCGCGCCGGGCGCCCGGACCGTATCGCGTCGAGCGTTTTGCCGCCGATCTTCGCGAGCTGGTCGAGGGTCGCGGCTGGGCTCCCGTCGTCATCGTCGGACATTCGATGGGCGGCACCGTAGCATTGCGCTTGGCGGTCGACGCACCGGACGCAACGCGGTCGCTCGTCTTGATCGCACCGGTGCCGGCAAGCGGCGGCGGATACTCCGCCAAAGGCGCGGCGTACTTGCGGGCGACCGCCGGGGATCCCGCCGCCGCGAGAAGCTGGCTCGCGCGAACGCTTGCGAACCCCGCCGGTCCGGCGCTCGAACGATTGTGCGCCGCCGCGGCGCAGAGCGAGCGTTCCGTCGCGCTGCAGTCGTTCGAATCGTGGGCCTACGCCGATTTTGCGGAGGAGACCCGCCGCATCGCGGCACCCGCGCTCGTGATCGCACCGCAGCACGACGCTCCCGAGGCGGTCGAACGCAAGGTCGCGGCGTTGCTGCCCGATGCGCGATGCGTCGTGCTGCCGAACTGCGCGCACTACGCCATCGTCGAGAATCCCGCCGGGATCGCGCAGCTCATACGTGAGTTCGTCGCGTGAACGCGGAGCGTAAGCGGCTCGAAAAGGACCGGGAGAAAGCTCTGTGGCATCGCTGGGGACCCTACCTGAGCGAGCGTCAGTGGGGAACCGTACGCGAGGATTACAGCGCCGGCGGCACGGCGTGGGAGTATTTGCCGCACGATCACGCTCGCTCGCGCGCCTATCGCTGGGGCGAAGACGGCATCGCCGGCATCTGCGACCGGTATCAGTTGCTCTGTTTCTCGGTGGCGATGTGGAACGGGCGGGATCCGATCGTCAAGGAGCGCCTGTTCGGACTCGGCGGCAACGAGGGCAATCACGGCGAGGACGTCAAGGAATATTATTTTTTTCTCGACGCGGTGCCGTCGCATGCCTACATGAAGATGCTCTACCGGTATCCGCAGGGCGGGTTTCCGTATACGCGACTCGTCGAGGAGAATCGCCGCCGCACGCGGCTCGATCCGGAGTACGAGCTGATCGATACGGGCGCGTTCGATAACGATCGTTTTTTCGACGTTTACGTCGAGTACGCCAAAGCCGCGCCCGACGACATTCTGGTCCGCATCACCGTCGTCAATCGCGCGGCGGAGCGGGCTACGCTGACGCTGCTGCCGACGCTTTGGTTTCGCAATACGTGGTCGTGGCGTTCCGGCGCGGCGAAACCCACGCTCGAGGCGGAGAGTTTCGAGCCCGACATCAAGGCCGTTCGCGCGCACGACGAGCGCCTCGGAACGTTCCGGCTCTACTGCGAAGAGGCCGAGGAACTCCTTTTCACTGAAAACGAGACCAACGCGGCGCGCCTTTTCGGCGCCGCCGGCGGATCGCCGTACGTGAAGGACGGCATCAACGATTGCGTCGTCGAGGGAAAGCGCGACGCCGTGAATCCGGCCGCCATGGGAACGAAGTGCTCCGCGCGATACTCGCTCGACGTTCCGCCCGGCCGCAGCCAAGTCGTCCGGCTACGCCTCGCTAACCGCGTGCTCGGCGAGCCCTTCGACGACTTCGAGAAGCTCTTCGAGCAACGCATCGCCGAGGCAGACGAGTTTTACGGCGAGCTCAACGAGTTTCCCGTTAGCGACGACGAGCGCGCGGTGCAGCGCCAGGCCCTCGCGGGGCTTCTGTGGAGCAAGCAGTTCTACAATTACGTCATTCACGATTGGCTGACGGGAGATCCGTTGCAGCCCCCGCCGCCCGAGTCGCGCAAGCTCGGCCGTAATTCGGGCTGGGATCACTTCTACAGCGATGACGTGCTGGCGATGCCCGACACCTGGGAGTATCCCTGGTTCGCCGCGTGGGATCTCGGGTTTCACTGCGTCGCTCTCGCGCTGATCGACCCCGAGTTCGCAAAGATTCAGCTCTCGCTGCTGACGCGCGAATACTACATGCATCCCAACGGTCAGATTCCCGCGTACGAGTGGGCATTCGGCGACGTCAATCCTCCGGTCCAAGCGTGGGCGGCGTACCGCGTCTTCAAAATCGAACGTAAGCGCACGGGAGCCGGCGACCTCTTCTTCCTCGAACGCGTCTTTCAGAAGCTGCTGCTGAACTTCACCTGGTGGGTGAACCGCAAGGACGTTGCCGGGCGCAACGTCTTCCAGGGCGGCTTTCTCGGACTCGACAACATCGGGATCTTCGACCGCAGCGCGCCGCTGCCGGACGGCGGACGGCTCGATCAGGCCGACGGCACGAGCTGGATGGGCGTTTTTACCCTGAACATGTTGGTCATCGCGCTCGAACTCGCGCTCGAGATGCCCGTCTACGAAGACATCGCGTCGAAGTTCTTCGAGCACTTCCTGCTGATCGCCGATGCGATGAACAAGATCGGCGGAGTCGAGGATCGTGGGCTTTGGGACGACGAGGACGGCTTTTACTACGATTATCTCCACGCAAACGGCCAGGTGATCCCACTGCAGATTCGCTCGCTCGTCGGCTTGACGCCCCTGCTCGCGGTCGAAACCTTCGACGGAACGATCCGCGAGAAGCTGCCGAACTTCGCCAAGCGGGTGGAGTGGTTCGTTCGCAACCGGCCCGATCTCATCGAGAACATCGCGGAGATGAACGTCGGAGGCATCGGCATCCATCACATTCTCGCCATCGCCGATCGCGGCCGGCTGGAACGTCTGTTGCGCCGCATGCTGGACGAGGCGGAGTTTCTCTCGCCGTACGGCATCCGCTCGCTCTCGCGCGAGCACGCCGTCCATCCGTACTCACTCGTGCTCGACGACAAGGAGTACCGGATCGACTACGAGCCGGCGGAGTCGACCGGCGGACTCTTCGGCGGCAATTCGAACTGGCGCGGACCGGTGTGGTTTCCGATCAACTATCTCATCATCGAGGCCTTGCAGAAGTACCACTACTTTTACGGCGACGATTTCAAGGTCGAGATGCCGACGGGCTCGGGCCGGCTGATGACGCTGTGGGAAGTGTCGATGGAGCTGTCGCACCGGTTGATGGCGATCTTCACCCGCGACCAGGACGGGCGTCGCGCCGTCTTCGGCGCGAACGAGACCTTCCAGCGCAGCCCGCTCTGGCGCGACTACGTTCCTTTTTACGAGTATTTTCACGGCGATGACGGGAGCGGACTCGGCGCGAGTCATCAGACCGGCTGGACCGCGCTGGTCGCCAAATTGATCCAACAGCACGGCGAGTATTGCCGGCAGGGAAAGCACCCGTTTGGCTGACGCGGCCGAGCATCCGATTGCGTTCGGGCGCGCGATCTGCGGGGACTTGGCACAAGCCGAGCGACGCGAGTGGCTCGTCACCAACGGGTTGGGCGGATTTGCTTCGGGAACGATCGCCGGAACCTTGACGCGGCGTTACCACGGGCTGCTCGTCGCCGCCTTGCGGCCGCCGCTCGCGCGCACGCTCTTGGTTACGAAATTCGACGAAACCGTCCGGTACCGCGATAGCGCCTACGAACTGGCCGCGAATCGCTGGAAGAACGACTACGTCGCGGGGCGCGGCTTCGAACTGATCGAGCGATTCTATCTCGACGCAATGAGCCCGGTTTGGCGTTACGCGACCGCCGATGCGCTGCTCGAAAAGCGCATCTGGATGACGCGTGGAACCGATGCCACCTTCGTCGCGTACACCGTGCTGCGCGCGGCCGCGCCGCTCGTGCTGCAACTGCGCGCGCTCGTGAACTACCGCGACTTTCACGCCAACACGCACGCCGCCGACTGGGCAATGACGGTGACGCCGCGGCCGCACGCACTTCGCGTCGAAGCCTATGACGGCGCCACTGCGTTCTTCGTCGCGGCGGATCGCGGCGAGTGGAGCATCGAGAACGTCTGGTATCGCGATTTCGTTTTGGCCCGGGAGTCGCTGCGCGGGTTGGACGATCGCGACGACAATCTCTGCGCCGGCAGTCTGGCGGTGACGCTCGCAGAGGGAGAGAGCCTCACGCTGACGGCAGGCCTCAGCCTCGACGGTCTGGGCACGAGCCCTTCGAAGTCCGCATCGCAGGGCGACCGGCCCTGGTGGATCGTGCAGCTCGAGCGAGCGGCGGAGCAGTTCATCGTCGCCCGCCCGGCCGCCGGCGAGCCCGACGGATGCTCGATCATTGCCGGCTATCATTGGTTCGGCGACTGGGGACGCGACACGATGATCGCGCTTCCCGGCTTGACGCTGGCGACCGGACGCGCCGAGGTCGCCAAGAGGATCTTGAGGGCGTTTGCGCCGCTGGTCGACCGCGGCATGCTGCCGAACTGCTTTCCCGAGACGAACGGCGTTGCGCAGTACAATACCGCCGACGCCGCGCTTTGGTATGTCGAAGCTGCCGCTGCGTACCTCGATGCAACCGGCGACCAGGCGACGATGCTGGCGTTATGGCCTTCGCTTTGCGACGTCGTTGCCGGCTATCGCAATGGCACGCGCTACGGCATTCACATGGATGACGACGGCCTCATCGTCGCCGGCGCACCCGGCGTGCAGCTCACGTGGATGGACGCGAAGATCGGCGATTGGGTGGTGACCCCGCGGATGGGCAAACCCGTCGAGATCGCGGCCCTGTGGTACAACGCGCTGGAACGCATGGCGGCAATAGCGGCGCTGCTGCGCGAACCGTGCGAAGAATACGCCGCGCTGGCCAAGCTCGCGCGCGCCGGCTTTGCGAGATATTGGAACGCGAGCGCGGGCTTTTGCTACGATGTCATCGACGGACCGGACGGCAACGACCCCGCGCTGCGTCCGAATCAAATCTTTGCCGCTTCGCTGCCCTATTCACCGCTGCCGCCGGACCGCCAACGGGGCGTCGTCGATGCATGCGCCGCGCAGCTTCTGACGACCAACGGCTTGCGGACGCTCGCGCCCGGCGATCCGCGTTTCATTCCGGCGTACGCAGGATCGCCGCGCGAGCGCGACGCGGCCTACCATCAGGGCACCGTCTGGCCCTGGCTGCTCGGACCGTTTGCGATCGCGCATGCGCGCGCTCACGGCGACAAGGAGCGCGCGCGTTCGTTTCTGGCGCCGCTGGCGGACCAACTTCTCGATCACGGCTTGGGCAGCATCTCCGAGATCGCCGGCGCGACCGCACCGTTTCGTCCGGACGGCGCGATCGCCCAGGCCTGGTCCGTCGCCGAGCTCTTGCGCGCGTGGAAGGCTCTAGCCGACTGAACTCGAGAGCGGGCTCACATCCAAATGACGATGGCAAGCGCGACGACGAGCGTCCCGAGCGCATATCCGACGTACGCGGGAAGCCGCCCGTGGTGCATGCGAGCTAAAAAGGAGGCGAACCTCCGGACGGCCTGGGCAACCGGCTCGGCGAGAACGCGGTCGGCAGAGAACACGTCTTCACGCCGGCGGCGGATCGCGGAGCGAAAATGCTCGTAGATCGTTTCGCGGTCGTTCTCGACCTCCGTCGGATTGAAGATCGCATTGAAGATCACGCGTACGGGATTCGAGAATCCGGTGGCCGTGTAGGTCATCTCGGGAAGTAACGACCGCAGGCCGCCGGCCCAGACGCGCGACCGGTCGATGGCGCGCCGGCGGGTCACCAGCGCTACCACGCCATACGTCACCCCCAGCAACGCGATGATGATGAACGTCAAATAGGTCGTCGACATGGCGAAGACGACCGGGTTGGCGCTTCCGCCGCGCAGCATTGCGACCCAACCGCGACCGGGCAATCCCATTCCGATTTGCGCGCCCAGCGCATGAAACGTCGCCACGAAATCCGGGGGAAGCGGATTCGGCGGCGCCGCCGGCCTGAAGAACTGGGGTATGAGGGCGGTCACGATCGTCCCCGACCCGAAGAAATCGGCCGCCGCGCGCCCGATGACGGGCAGCACGTACGTCGGCAGAACTCCGAGCCCGATGCATTCGAGCGCGAGCAGCGCCATGCCCAGGCGCATCGTGCTCGGCGCCTCCCCGACTCGCGGCAGCGGCGTGCGCGCCTTTCCCAAGAACGTCATGCCGAAGGCTTTGACGAAGCAGGTCACGGCAAGCGCCGCCGTCAACGCGAGGATCGCGCCGCAGAGCGCGAAGACTATCCGCAGCCCCAGCGGAGAGAGCTCGACCGCGCGCAGCAACGCCTGGAAGGTCAACCACTCGCTGACGAATCCGTTGAGCGGCGGAATGGCCGCAATGGCCAGCACGCCGACGAAAAAGAACGCCGTCGTCGCCGGCAAAATGCGAATCAATCCTCCGAGGCGATTCATCGAGCGGCCGCCCAACCTTGCGTCGAGCGTCGCGGCGCCGAGAAAGAGCAGTCCCTTGTACGCCGAGTGATTGGCGACGTGATAGATGCCGGCCGCAAAGCCAAGCGCCGCAAAGACGCTCTGATGCGCGGCCGTGAAGACGAAGGCCACTCCGAGAGCGGTAACCGCGATGCCCAGGTTCTCGACCGAGCTGTACGCCAGCATCACCTTGAGGTCGTCCTCGATCGTCGCGTAGAGAATTCCGATCAAGGCCGACGCCGCGCCGATCGCAAGCACGACGATCCCCTCGCCGGCGAACCGCACCGGAACCAACTCGACGTTGACCAGAACGATGCCGTACACGCCGAGATTGAGGATCACGCCCGAGAGCAGCGCCGAGACGTTGCCGGGCGCCACCGGATGGGCGCGGGGCAGCCACGAGTTGACCGGCAGCAAGCCGGCCTTTACGCCGAAGCCGAAGAACGAAAGCATGAAGATCGTCCATGCCGCCACGGCCGAAAGGCCGCCCGCCGGCACGCCGAAGAGCAGCGAGCCGGATCCCGCTCGCGCAAGGAGCATCGCGGCCATTGCGGCGATCGTTCCGGCTTCGCTCATCGCGAGCATGATGAACGCGGCTCGAACGTTGCGTTCCCTTCGCCATTCGTAGGCAACCAGCGCGGCGCTTGCGATCGCGACGACCTCCCATACGATGAAGAACGAAACGATGTCGCGGCAGATGAAGATCGCGATGATCGCGGCGAGCAGCACGCAGTACCAGGAGCTGAATGCGCGCAGCGAATACTCGTGCCGGTAGCGATCGAGATAGCGCAGCGAGTAGATGGACGTGGGGATGTAGACGAACGCCGCGACGCAGGCAAAAAGCGCGCCCAACGGCGTGGTGCCGACCGCAATCGGCCCAAGCACCGGAAACGACCAGAGCAAACGATCGCCGCTCGCGCCGCCCAGCAAGACCGCGCCGCCCGCAACGAGCGCGAGCGTGGCCGCAATGCAGCTCGCGACCAGCAACAGCGCCGGTGCGCGCCGCTCCGGCAGGACGAGCGCTACCACCGCACCGGCCAGCGCTACCGCAACCGCGATGCCGGTGAGCAGCAGAGGGAGCTGATTCATGCCGGCGGTTCCTGGCCGCAGAGCGCGCGCAGCGCGCCGATGATCGCCAACGGCGGCGGCGGGCATCCGGGCACGGTCAAGTCGACCGGCACCGCATCGGCGGCGCCGCCGGCGGACATGACGGACGGCCCGAAAATGCCGCCGCTGGCGGCGCAGGCGCCGACGGCAAGCACGCGCTTGGGCGACGGCATCGCCTCGTACGCGACCTTGAGCGGGCCGGCCATCTGCCGAGTGACCGGACCGACGACCAAAAGAACGTCGGCCTGACGAGGCGTCGGCGTGATGAAGATGCCGAAACGATGGAGATTGTACGAGGGTCCGGTCAGCTGTGCCAGCTCGTTCAAACACGATCCGCAGTCGCCGGCGTCGATGATGCGAACGTGAATCGAATGCTTGAAGCGCGAGCCGAATCGTTCGACGGCGTCCGGATGCGCCCAGCGGACGTCATGGCGCCACTCCTGCGCCGATTTACAGCGCATGCAATCGACGCATCGATCCGGCTGGACGCCGACGACTCGGTCCTGAGCTTCGAGCGCGCCGGTCGGACAGCGCGCGGCGATCTCCGCGGCCTGCGCCGGCGTCGAAAACTCCGTGGCGCGCGGCAAACCCGGGGACAAGCTCTCCGGCAGCGCCTCGGGCGCGGGGCCTTCGGTCAAGACGCCGGCGCGCAGACCGCGCCAGAACCAGCTCATCGGTCGTTCTCCGCGACCGAAAGATCGAGCGTCGCCAGGACGATCGGGAAATCTTGAAAGGCGAAACTCTCCGTGGCAACGTGAAACCCGTGCCAATTCCGGAAGGACGGCGGCGTCAATCGATAGCGGCTTACGGTACCGTCCGCCTCGAGCTCGACCCATGCAAGCGAAGCTCCGCGCGGCGCCTCGCTCCAGCCCAGCCCGCGACCGGCACGCATCGCCGCGTCGATTCGCGTGCCGTCCGCGGGCAGATCGCGACAGAGCGCGGCCATGATCCGCACCGACTCTTCCATCTCCGCAAACAGCACGCGTAAGCGGGCGTAGCCGTCGCCTTCCTCTTCGATCGGTACGTTGAACTCCAGACCGGAGTACGGAGCGTACGGCTGAACGGCGCGCATGTCGGCGGAGATCGCGGCCGCGCGGGCAAAGGGGCCGACCAGCTCGAAGGTTTGCGCGGCCTCGCGGTCGACGATGCCCACGCGTTCGATGCGGTCCAGAAAGCTGCTCGATCTTTCCAATGCGCCGCGCAGCGCGTCGACCTTCGGCCGCAGCGCGTCGGCTTTGCGCAGACACGCCTCCAACGCCGGATCGGCAAAGTCGCGCTGCAAGCCGCCGATCGCGAGCACGCCGAACAAATAGCGATGTCCGCAAAGCTCGCCGGAAATCCGCAGGAACTGCTCTTCCAGCCACAGCGCTTGGCTGGCCGCGACGGACAGCGACGTCGATTCGCAGATTTCACGGATCGACGTCATGTGATGGCGCAAGCGCTCGAGCTCGGCGAAAAATCCACGCAGCGCCTCGGACCGCCGCGTCAGCGTCGCACCGAGGGCGCGCTCGACGGCGCGGCAATACGCGAGTCCGTTGCCGATTGCGCTGGTTCCGGCACAACGCTCGGCGAGCAAGAGCGCGTCCGCGGCGGTGCGGCCCTGCGCGATCTTTTCGATCGCGCGATATTTGTAGAAAAGCCGCGGCGTCGCCCGGACCACGTCTTCGCCGACCGTCTCGAGGAGGAAGAGCGCCGATTCGGCTCCGCCGGAATAGACCGGACCGACCGGCATGACGAACGCGCCTTCTTCTTCCAGAACGCGCTTGGGCCGCCATTCGCGCCGCTGCACCGGAAGATCCTCGCCGCTTTGAACGAACGGTCGCATCAAACCGGCGTTTTCGGCCCATTGATCGTCGTGCAAGACGAAATCTCCCAGGCGGGGATGCTGGGCAAAGCGGACCGAGAACAGATCCTCGATCTCGCGTTCGAACCAATCGGCCGCAATCGTCACCGGGGTGAGGCTCGCAATCGTCCGGTCCACGGGATTGAGCGCGATGATCAGCTGCGCCCAACCCGGATGCGCGGTCGCGTAGAAGCAATAGCGCAGCTCGAGCTCGTGACGACCTTCCGTTGCGACGATCGTGCCCAGCCTCCAGCGTTGCGCGCTAAAATACTTCGCGACCGCCCGCAAGTCCTCACGCGGCAGTACGGCAACGATCGATCCGTCGTCGACGCGCCACTCGATCGACGGCCAAATGGAACGCAGGACGTTCAAGACGTCGCTCAGCATGCCTACGTACCCAAGACGCGCGCGGCGCTTTGCAGCACCGCGCCCAAGCCGCTGGGCATCCAAACGCCGAGCACGACGACCGGGATCGCTCCCAGAGCCAAGGCCCACAGACATGGCGCGGGCAACCGGATTCGTCCAGCCTCCGGCTCGCCGCCCACCATGTTCGTCACGTGACGGAGCAATCCGAAAAATGCCAGCACGATGAAGACCGCAAGCAGCGCGATCGCGAGATAGAGATGCGCCAGGATTCCCGATTGGAGGATCGCCAGCTCGCTGAGAAAGACCGCGAACGGAGGCGCCCCGCCGATTGCGAGCGCACCGAGCAACAGGGCGGCCGCGGCCGCGCGGCTCGTTCCCAGCAAGCCTCGCACCCGGGCGATCTCGCGCGTTTCCGTGGCCATGAGCGCCGCGCCGGCCGCATAGAAACAGAACGATTTCGTAACGGCGTGCGCGAGCAACTGCCAGATGACGGCAACGTCGGCCGCCGGCGTGAAGATGCCCGCCGCCGCAATCACGATCCCCATGTGCTCGATGGTCGAAAACGCAAAGAGACGCTTGTAGTCGTGCGTTTGCACGATCAGAAATGCGGCGGTTCCGACCGAGAGCAGCCCGGCAACGAGAAACCAGGAACCGACGTGCAGCGCCGCGTCGCCTGCGAAGACGTCGCGCAGCCGGAGCAGCACGTAAAGAACCACGCTCGTTTCGATTCCGGAGAGCATGGCGCAAACGGGCGAGGGAGCTTGGCTGTGCGCGTCCGGCAGCCAGGTGTGCAGCGGCACGAGCCCGATCTTCGCTCCGTAGCCGACGAGCAGCAGCGCGAAGGCAACGCCCAGCAGCGCGTGCGGCATCCGGGCGGACGCTTCGCGCAGCCCGGTCCACGTGAAGTCGGTGCTTCCCGTGACGTGCAGTGCCCAGAAGAGCAACAGCACGCCCAATACGGCGATCGTCGCTCCCAGCAGCGTCAGCACCATGTACTTCCACGCCGCCTCGAGCGCTTCCACGCTCAACGCGTAGCTGACGAGCAGCACCGAGAGCAGCGTCGTCAGCTCGACGAAGATCCAGACGACGCCGATCTCGCTCAAGAGCGGGATGCACAGCATCGAGAACGCAAAGAAATTGAAATTCGCGTAATAGAGCCGGATGCGCTCGCCCGGCTCGCCTTTGAGATATCCCCACGAAAAGAGCGAAGCGGTCAGGTAAACGAGCGCGATCAACGCAAGGAAGAACGCCGCCAGCGAGTCGAGGCTGACCCAGTTGCGGACGAACACGATCGTGCCGCCGGCGCGTAGCGCGGTCAGCGGGATCAGCGAAAATCCAAAGGTCAGCACCGAAGCGACGAACGTCACCCACGGCGCGGCCCGGTCGCTTCGTGGAACGGCACACCACAGCGCGGCGACCAGCGCGAGCAGCGGGGTGAACGCGATCATCGGATCCACTCCCGCAACGCCGCGAGGCCGCCCACTTCGGTCGTGCCGATGCGGCGATAGGCGGTTCGCGCGAGCAATGCAACGATGAACGCGAGCAGCGGCACGTCGAACGCGATCGCGAGTTCGGCAATCAGAGGAAAGTCGGGCGCAACGGCGATTCCGGCGAGAAACGCCGCGTTCTCCATCGCGAGAATCCCGAGCAGCTGCGGCACGGCCTCCACGCGAACCGCAAGCAGAAACAGACCGACCAACAGACCGGCGACGCCCATCGCGAGGTTCCCCGCGGAGAGACTCGGCGCCGCGTGGATCAGCGGCTGCGCGAAGGCGTAGCCCACCAGCGTCAGCCCGAGCGAGATCAGCAGCGCGGCGGGGACGTCGATCGTCTGAGCGAGCTCGCGCCGTTGATTGATCTCACCCGGAACGAGCGCCCGGATCACCCACGGTATGATCACCACCTTGCTGAGCACCGTCACGCACCCGAGCGCGACCAAGTGCCACGAAAGCGGCGAGGCACCCAGCAGAAAGGCCGATGCCGCCAGCAGCAGGGATTGCACGATGAACAACTGCATGCACGCGCCGATCTGACGCGTAACCGTCATTGCGATCGTCGCAATGATGAACAGGCCCAAGACCAGCGCGTTGAGCTCGACGATGATTCCGTTCACAGCCGCAGGAGCTCCGTTACCATCGCCGTCACCGAAACCACGAAGGCGGCGCCGAGAAACTCCGAGATTCGGAAGAGCCTCAGCTTCGCATACGACGACTCCACGACGACCACGGCGACCACGAGCGCTACGATCTTGAGCGACACGGCTGCCGCGGCGCCGACGATCGCCACGATGCTCCCAGTGCTCGCCAACCCCCACGGTGTCGTGAGCACGTTGAGAAAGATGATCGCGAGCACCGTGAACTTCATGTAGCCGCCGTACTTCACCAGCGCGGCGGAGCGGCCGGAGAGCTCCAACGCCTTCGATTCGTCGATCATCGCGAGTTCGAAGTGCCCGCTGGGATTGTCGACCGGGATGCGCCCGGTTTCCGCTAAGATGATCATGAAAAAGGCGATCAGCAGCAGGATGTGAGACGGCGCGAAAAAGTTGGCGATCGGATGAACCCAGTGCTGCTGCACGATATACGGGATCGTCGAGTTCGCGATGAAGGAAACGGTAAAGAGCACGACGATGATGACCGGCTCGGCGAGAAAGCCGACCATGCGCGTGCGGCTGGCTCCCATCGCGCCGTACGGATTGCCGGCATCGATCGCCGCCAGCGTAAAGAAGAGCCCGGACACGGCGAAAATGAAGCCGGCGGCCAGCATGTCTCCGGCGAAGGCGAGAAAGAGCGGGAAATCGGTCAATACCGGAATCAGCAGCGTGATGATCAACGGCACGATGAAAATCAGATAGGGCGCCGTGCGGAAAAGCCAACTGCTCTCGGCCGATATTCGTTCGTCCTTGCCGAACAGCTTGCGAAGGTCCCGATACGGCTGAAAGATGCTCGGACCGCGCTTCGATTGGACGATCTCTTTGAGGCGCGCCAAGATGCCCGCAAAAAGCGGTGAAAGCAGCAGCACGAACGCAAGCTGCGCTAAATTGAGAGCGATGGACTCGGCCATTGTATCGAGAGAGTTTCTCCTAGCGAGCGCCGTCGACCTAGGAGCCATCATCCCTGCCTGGGCGCTCGCGAGCTCCATCGCGTGTGATCAGGTGTGAGTATACAGAATCCGCCGCTATGCGGGCAAGAAGGAATAGCCGCCCGTAGGGAAGGATTAGCGCCATCCGGTGTCAACGGTCCGAGCGTGCCGCACAACGTTGGGGACTTTGCGAAGACAATCGACGTGCTCACGCACGATCTTCCCGGATCCGCACGAAGCCTTCTGGCGCACGCTCCCGATTCGGCAAACGTAACCGCTGACGTAACGGCATGCCTTCTCGGTCGCGATCTTTGGTATCCGCAATTAGCGGCCTTTCGCGATTGGCTGCTCGAAAGCGGCGAGCGGCCGCACTTGTGGACTTTCGATTTTTGTCCGTCCGGCGCGTGGAACTCCGCGCCTTGGAATGCCCTGTCGCTGCCGGCGCGAATCTTGCGAGCGCGAGCCGGCGCGGTGGATCGCGAAGTGCAGGGGCACGTGTCGCCGGTGAGCCTCGCGATGAAGCGCCGCGAATTCGAAGCCGGGCTCGCCGAGCTGGAGCGAGCCGGAGGCTACGGCGCGGATGCGCGAAGGTTTGCAGCGGTCGCCGCGCACGCCGATTTGCGGACCGACCTCTCGTTGATCGAAATTCTGTCGCACTGGCTGGCCATGCTGAAGCACCGCGAAAAAGTGCTTGCGGACCGGCACGCCACCGGCTTTGAAGTGCACGGGTATCGCGAGGCGTGCTCCGCGTGCAAGACGCGTTGGGGCATTCGGCCGTTCGAGCCTCGATGGGCTCCGCCGTTCCACCCGGGATGCCGTTGCTTCTCACAACCACGATTCACGAACTAGGGAAGCGTCGTGAACCCGTCGATGAGAAGAACCGGACAGTGCGCGTACCGCGCGATCCGGTCGGAAACGCTGCCGATCAAGAACCTCGTCATGCCCGACAACCCGCGCCTCCCTACGATGATCAAATCGGCCCCGACCTTTCGAGCGGTGTCGACGACCGCTTCCGCCGGATGTCCGCCCTCGACGACGACCAGCTCGCTTTGTATTCCGTTTTGCGCCGCGGACTCAAGCAGATCTCGAGCTGCCGCTTCGTAAAACTGGCGAGCGTCTCGACGCGAGCTGTGACGCTCGTCCTGCGTCTCGGCGTGCTCGGCGTGCCGGGCCACCGAGATTAGCTGTAGCCGTGCGCCAAAGCGCTTGGCGATCTCGGCTCCGTAACTGAACGCGCGCCGCGCGTGATCGGAGCCGTCCCAAGCCACGATGATATGAGAGAACATATGTACCTACCAATGTCGAATCGACGGGTAAAGAGCGAGTAACAGAATCGTGAATACCAAGATGTACGTGAGGTACGCGGCGATGACTCCGGATTGCGTCGCGCGGATGAGGTCCGAAATCCGCAGAATCGCCGCGAACATGCGCCGATAAAAGGGAAGACCGATGCGCTCCTTGGCGTTGAGGATGACTTGCGTCGGATGAGCGTAGCCGGTTCCGCTGTACTGCGTCCACGCCCGATATCGCTCGCCCGACGTCCAGACCGCCGCGCGGGCCGCCGGCGGACGAGCGAACAGCCGCGACAGCACCCAGAACAAGGCCGTGAATCCGGCAATGACTGCGGCCAAGCCGGGCGCGGATATGGATGAGAAGCCGCTGAAGGCAGGTTGAACGAGCGGGACGGTTCCGACGATCGCCCGCATGACGCCGGTTCGGGCGATTGACGCGACGGCCGGCCCGAGGCGATCGAGGATCGGGCTCGAGAAAATTCCGGCTCCGACGATCGCCGACGATCCCGCCGCTAACGCCGTCAATCGCCATGGCGAACGGGTTTCGCGCGCTTGGGCGGCCTGCGGCGACCTCGGCGCGCCCAGCAATCCGGCGCCGAGCAGCTTCGTGACCGCGACGACGGCAACGCCGGCGGTGATACCGATGAGCGCACCGGCCACCGCAAAGATCACTTCGAAGGTAACGTTGCCGGTACGAAAGGCCTGCATGAACGACTCCAGCACAAGCCATTCCGCAACGAAGCCGGCCGTGGGCGGCAGCGCCGCGAGCGACATTGCACACAGCAGAACCGCAATCGTCGTCACCGGCATGACCCGCCCCAGACCTCCCAAACGATCGATCGACGCCGTCGAACAGGCGCTCGATATCGAGCTGATCGCGAGAAAGAGCGTGGACTTGGCGAGCGCGTGGGCGAGAATCTGCGCGTATGCCGCCGCGATGCCCAGCCCAACGAGCACGTCCAAGTGCAGGATTTTTGCCGCTACCGCCACTCCCAGCGCCGCAAGGATGACGCCGCCGTTTTCGACGCTCGAATAGGCTGCCAATCGCCGCATGTCGCGTTGAATGACCGCCCACGAGATCCCGAGGAACGCCGAAAGCGCTCCGAGGACGATGGCGAGAACGGCGAACCATACCGGCGGATCCGGAAAGCCCACGATGAATCGCACGACCCCATAGAAGCCGACGTTCAACGCACCTCCGGCCATGAGAGCCGCGACCAAAGAGGGCGCGGCGCGATAGCCGTACGGCATCCAGACCTGCAGCGGCAGCAAGCCGAACTTCGCGCCGAAGCCGATCAGCAAGAGCAGCAAGAGCACGCCGCGCACCGCGGCGTCGAGCGTCGCTCCGCTGGCGACGACCGGACCGACGCCGAAGCCGTGTGCCGCATTTGCCAAGAAGAGCAGCGCGCCGATGAGGCACGCTCCGGCAACGTGAGTGATGCCGATCGTGAGATACGCAGCCGTGGCCGAATCGGAGTCGGTGCCGCAATATGCGATGGCCCAGAAAAAGACGAGCGCGAGAAGCTCCCACGCAAAGACGAAGAACAGCACGTCCCCGGCGCAGCAACACAACAGCGAAGCAAAGGCAATGGCGTTTGCCGTGGCGCTCGTCGTCCGGCCCGTGCCGCGTTCGTCCTTCGTCGCGGGACCTAGCCCGAAGATCGCGACGAGCGCCGCCACGACGCCGATGGTTCCGGCGAAAAAGGCCGCGGTGCCGTCGAAGTAGAGGACCGTATGAAGGTTCGCATCGCCGAACGCAAGCGGAGTTGCGCCGAGCTGCCGAATGGACGCATCGCAGGTTGCTAGTGCTCCGAAGCCGAGAAAGACGAAGCCGGCGGTTCGTCCGGCGCGGCCGGGTAGAACGATGGCTGCCGCCGTTCCGACGAGATAGCACGCGAACGCAGCGATCAGGACGATCACGAACGGCCTCTTGCCGCCGCATACCCGAGCGCGACCCAAAGACCGTGTAGAATGGTCAGGGGCGACGGCGGCGTCCCGGGGATGAACACGTCGACGGGCAGCACGTCGCTGACCGGACCCAAAACGGCGATGCTGCGCGAAAAGATGCCGCCCGAACATGCCGACGTTCCCAGCGCAACGACCAGCTTGGGCTGCGGCATGGCCTCGTGGGCCGCAAGCAACGGCTGGGCCATCGCCCGGGTGACGACCCCGGTGACCACGAGCACGTCGGCATGGCGAGGCGTCGCGGTCAGGAAAATTCCCAACCGGTTTGCATCGTAGAACGGGTTGAAGATTGCTTGAAGCTCCTGCTCCTCCGAGCCGTCACTGCCGGCGTCGACGTGACGAAGATGAACGGAGCGGCCCAACCCGCGCACTCGTTCGCGCAGCAGGGATCGCACCTCGTCCGGGTTGCCCGCCACTTCGGCCAACTCGAACTCGTTTCGCATGCCGAACGCCTCGGGCGACCGGCGCGCGCACTCCCCGCATTGAAAGCAACGCTTGCGATCGACGCGCGCTCGCGCGCCGGCCGCGGTGAGCGCGCTCGACAGGCAGGCGCCGGCACCGAGAGCCTGCGCTTCGACGTTCGCCGGCAGGCTCTCGACCGCGCCGCGATAGGCGGGCGCCATCGAATCGGCCCGCAGCGGGTAACGCGTGCTGAGGATGCCGCGACGCAGACTATATCCGATCCAACTCATCGGTCGACCTCGGACTGGCTGGCGGCAAACGAGTGCTCGATGAAGGAAAAGTCGGTAAAGATATTTCCCGGTAACGACGGGACGAAGAGCGGCCAGTTCGCGTACGACGGCGGTCGAATCGCTACCCGCATCAGGCGGCCGCCCTCGATTCGAACGAAGTAGATGAGCTCGCCCTGGGGAGCCTCCACTCGCGCGAATCCGCAGCCGTCGCGCGGCGCGGCCTTCGCGAGCCAATCGCCCGGCGGATTGGCGCTGAGCGCATTTCGAATCAGCTGAAACGAGCGCTGAATTTCGGCCGCCCGTACGAGTGCTCGCGCGGCGGCGTCGCCGTTGCTTTCCAGCACCTCTTCGCCGGTCAGCGGCGTGTAGAAGTAATCGTCCCCGGTGCGAGCGTCGCACGAAACGCCGCTGCCGCGCGCGACCGGACCCACCGCGCCGAAGCGAACGACCTGCTCGTAGGTGAGCTTGCCGGCTCCAATCAAACGATCGAGCAAGGACTGCGTCGAAACGAGAGTTTGCACGACGCTGCGCGCATGTCGTTCGACCTCTTCCAATTCCCGGTCGCATGCTTCGCGCAGCGACGCGAGCACGTCGAAGCGAGTGCCGCCGACGCAGCAAACGCCGCGGCCGAAACGATGCCCCGTCCCGGCGGCGAGCAGACGATGCACCCGTTCCTTCGCGGCAAACGTTTGCGCCGAGCCGACCGACAGCGAACCGTCGTCGGCAAGCTTTCCTAACGAGTCGAGATGCTGCGCTACGCGTTCGAGCTCGACGAGCACCGAGCGGGCGGCGCGGGCGCGCTCGGGCACGTGCACGTCGGCCACCGTTTCGACCGCCCGGCAAAACGCGGCGGCGTGACTGGAGGCGGTCGCCCCGGAAACGTGCTCGGCGACGAACGGCGCCAGTTCGAGCTCGACGCCCACGAAACGTTCCTCCAACCCACGATGCTTGAAGAACATCGACGGCGCCACTTCGACGAAGGTCTCGCCCGCCGTGTCGATCGTCCAACGCGCCGACTCGACGATCCCGGAGCGGATCGGCCCGTACAACACGGTCGAGATTTCCGGCGACTCCCGCTTTCGCAGTTCGTCCGGCGGCTCGACGCGGACCAGCGGCCGGTCGTCGCTCAGGTTTTCGAACTCGAGTCCGAAACGGTCGCGTATCTCCCGCTCGTACCACTCCGCCGCGGGCGTCACCGGAGTCAACGATTGTACGCTGCCGGCCGCATCGCTGCCGACGTCAACGAGCGAAGCACCGTTGGCGAAAACGTAGTGCAGTCGCGTCTGCCGACCGATCCGGTCGGCGAATATCCAGGCTAATCGCTCGCCTCCGGCAACGCGGCTGCGCGCTTGCGCGCTCATTGCCGCCCCGCAAAGATAGCCGCCGCGTTCGTCAGGAGAACCCGCAAGGGCGGCGGCACGAACAATCCGAGGCCGAGCACGACGGCAAATGCCAGAAACATCGAAGCGATCGCTCCGACGTCGCGCTCGCCGCACGGCATGTCCGCGGGCGGCGACCCGACGGTTACTCGCGTCGTCCAGCGCATCAGACCCGCAAATGCCGTAACGAGCAATCCCAGGACGACCGCCGCCACGACCCATCTGCCGCTGTCGAAGCCGCCGGAGAGCACCATGAGTTCGCTGCGGAACAATCCGAAAGGCGGAAGTCCCGCGAGGGCGAGCCCCGCAAAGGCGAAGAGCGTTCCCGACGCCGGAAGCACCGCAACGCCCCCGCTGATCTTCGAGATCTCGCGCGTGTCGAAGCGCGCGGCGAGGCGCCCGGCTCCGAAGAACGCCAGCGCTTTGGTCGCGGCGTGATTGATCACGTGGAGCAATGCGCCGGTCACGGCGAGCCGGGCACCGAAGGCGAGGCCGCAGGCAATGAGCCCCATGTGCTCGATGCTCGAATAGGCGAGCATTCGTTTCAGATCGCGCTGCTGCAGCAGGAAGAACGCGCCGACGAAAAGCGAGAGCAGGCCGACGACGAAGAACAAGTGGAGCGTCAATCCGCTGCCGGCCGCGGCGTTCGCGATGGCGGCAAAACGAACGATGACGTACAAAGCATCGGATAGCAGCACGCCGGAGAGCATGGCGCTGGTGGGCGTCGGCCCGGCACCGTGGGCATCGGGAAGCCAGGTGTGCATGGGCGCCAAGCCGGCCTTGGTTCCGAAGCCGATGAGCGCCAGCATGAAGGCGAGCCGCACGGCGTCCTGATTCAGTTTGCCGGCAACGCTCATGTACGCGGTCCAGCTCGGCGCGTAGTGTGCCGGGAGGACCCCGGTTCCGGCCGCATACATCACCACGACTCCGAGCAAGCCGATCGCCAACCCGCACGAAGCGATCAAGATGTACTTCCAGGCCGCTTCGAGCGCATTTTCGGTGCCCTGAAGCCGGACGAGAAGTGCGGCCACGATCGTGGTGACTTCGAGCGCGACCCACATGCCGGCCAGATTCGTCAGCAGCGGAACGACCGTTTCGGCGCATGCGAAGGCGTTCGTGAGCGCGAGAAATTCGCGACGGTACGCCTCGTCTCCGTCGACCCCTATCGCCTCGACGCGCACGTACCACGTGCCGTAGAGCCCGACGGTGCCGTAGACGATCGCAACCGGCAGCAGAAAAACGGCCGAAAGCGCGTCGAGAGGCCCCGCACCCGCGGCGGTGCGCACGACGGCCGCCAGTATGCAACCGGCGGTGACGAGACCGCCGGCGGCCGTGCAGACGCGTCCTATGCGCGAGGGAACGAGCAGCGTCACGAACGCGAGCACGAGAGGAACGGCGATCGCCGTTGCGATGATTGCGTTCATCCGCGCAACCGTTGGAAGACGGCGATGCCGGCGGCGTCATGCCGCTCGACCAGCGCCCGCACGAGCACGCCGAAGACCACGACGGCAACGAGCGCGTCCAAGAGCAGCAACACGCCGATGATGAACGGCAGGCCCGGAGCCAAAGTAACGGTCCCGAAGAACAGTCCGTCCTCGAGCGTGAGGAAGGCGATGACTTGGGCCAGCGCGTTGGGCCGCAAGATGGCGACGAGGAAGCCGACGAAGACCATCGACAGCGCCGTTGCCAAGTCGGCCTGCGGCAAAAATGCCCCTTGATGAAGCGGAAGCTGAATCGAGGTCAGTACGGCCAGGCCGATGAGCGCGCCGGCGAGCAAAAGCGACGCGAGCACGTTGATTCGAGCGGGAAGCTCGACGCGCGACGATATGTTGCGAACCAGTCCTTGCATGTAACGCGGCAACAGCGTCCCCTTGAAAACGATGGTGAGAACGGCCAAGAGCAAGAGATCCCAGGCCCATCCCTCCGTCACGCCCACTCCAAAGCAGATGGCGGCTACGAGCCACGCTTGAATCGCATACACGCGAATGAACTCGGCGATGACCATCGATCGAAAAAGCGAAAGCTGCACGAGCAGCAAGAGCATCGCTATGGTTCCGGCAAAGGCTTCCGGAACGGTCAGCTGGTGCAGCATCAGCCGACGCCCACGACATAGGCGAAGATGGCTATCAGCGCCACGAGAAGCCCGGTCCCGATGAATTCGGTGATCTTGTAAAGCCGCAGCTTGGCGAAGGTCGTCTCGATGGCGGCGACCACGACGCCCAGGGCCAGCATCTTCGCAAAAAGACTAACGATCGCGAATGCCACCGATGCCACGCTGCCGCTCGACGAAAGGCCCATCGGCAGCAGCAACACGTTGAGGAAGACGGTGTAAAGCAAGAACTGCTTCATCGAGCCGCCCCATTTGTAGAGCGCCATCCAGGGGCCCGAATGCTCGAAGAGCCGCGCGTCGTCGATCATTCCGAACTCGATCGTCGCGGACGAGCTCTCGATCGGAATCCGTCCGGTGTCGACCAGCAGCATCATGAAAAAGGCGGCGGCGGCCAGAACGTGCGCGGGGCGCAGTACGTCGGCGGCGGAATGTCGCAACGCGGCGTTCAGTGCGTACGGCAGGTCGGTGCCGGTAATGAAAGCAACCGAAAAGAAGACGAAAATGAGCGTCGGCTCGACCAAGACGCCGACCATGACCGCGCGACTGCTGCCGATGTGTGCGTACTGCGAGCCGGAATCCAACGCCGCGAGCGCCGTCGCAAAGCCGGCGAGCGCCAGAACGAACGCGCCGCCGAGAATATCCCCGTAGGTCGCGCCCGGAAGCGGATACGTCGTAAGAACCGGAATGAGCGTTGCAACCGTCGCGTAGCAGCCGCACGCGACGAACGGCGCCGCTCGAAAAATCCAAGACGACGGTTCCGGAATGATCGCCTGCTTCCGAAAGAGCTTGAGGATGTCCCGGTACACCTGAAATATCGACGGCCCGTAACGCCCCTGAATTATCGCTTCGAGCCGAGCGATGCAGCCGGTAAGCAACGGCGAAAGCAGCAGCAGGCACAAAACCTGCGCGGCTTGGACCAAAATCGGACTTAGGGTTGCCACGGCGATCTACTCGACGTTGGACAATCTGTCTTCACGAATGCTCCGACAAAAGCGGTTGCTTTGTCAGGAGCCATTGGCCTTTGCAGCAGTTTGCGCTGCCGAAAGCAGCTCCGGCGGACTCCTCCGCCGCTATTGCCTTTCGAGTGCTTTGCGAGCGATACCTTTGCAATCCGTCAACGTTTCGATCGCCGCGACCTCATTCCAAATCCAAGCATCAAGGACGCCATCGCCAACGCAAGCGGAACTTCTGCGATCAGGATAAAGCGCAGCAGCATCGCGTCGTGGCGTAAGGCTGCGCCGAATGCGATCCCGAGCAACATGAGGCCAAACGTGGAAATCGCTCGAACGGTAAGACGTCCGGCCGCGCGACCTCCGTCGAGATGCTTGCAGTCGGGTGCGTCGCACAGCTCCCAGCTATCGGGGCTTCGCAAATGCGGGCGCGGCGGCGTGACGCCGTGCAATGAGTCCTGCTTCATGATTCCTCCACGCAGGAGCCATCAGCCGCAGCCTGCGACCAATCACGGCGAGCCCCATCGCCCGATCGGTCGCACTTCGCACAAGGTTGAGCGGGTCCTCTACGTAACGCCGCTTCGACGAACAGGTTTGCGCGATATCGACGCAAATATAAAGGACCGTACGGCGATGGAGCTCGCCCGCGAGCGTCGCAAACCGGCGACTAACGGCTCCTGGATTACGGGGACACCATCGATGACTTTCCACAGCATCCTTTACGACCGATCGGCTCCTGCGGTCGCCGACATGGGCGCGACGCCCGAGTGCATTCGCGACCTCAACATCGATCAGATCATCGATGCGATCGTGCGGGGAAGGGAGGAGTACGATCTCGCGCCCTTCTTTCTGATGCCGCTGGCCACGATGGAAGCCGTCGGCTACCGGCACGAAGTCATGCGCGATCTCCAAGAAGGCGCCGTGCTCGAGTGCGTCGCCGAGTTCGCCGATGCGATGCGATCGACGCGGAAGATCCTCGCGCACTCCGCCAAGCTCCGAACTCACCAACAGACGCGCTTGTTTCTCGATGCCGTGCGTGCGTACGACGCGGCCGTCGTTCGTTTGTGCGAGAAACTCGAGCGCTCCAGCGCCAAATCGGCGGGGCTTCGCGCTTTCTGTGCGTTCCTCGCCGCGTACGTGCAGTCCGAGCAATTTCGGGCTCGAACTTCGGCTTCCGGCGCGCTGCTCCGGGAGCTCGATGCGATTCGCTATTCCGTTCGCATCAAGGAAAACACCGTCACGGTGGGGCGCTACGAGGACCGTCCCGACTATAGCGACGAGGTCGCGCGGACGTTCGAGAAATTCAATCAAGGGGAAGTGCGCGACTACCTCGTCGCCGGCCGCGATTCCATCGAGATGAATCACGTCGAGGAACGCATCCTCGCGCTGGTGGCGCGGCTGTTTCCGGCGACGTTTGCGAAATTGACGGAATTCGAAGAGCATCATCGCAGTTTCGTCGACGCGACCGTGACGCGGTTCGACCGCGAGATACAATTCTACCTCGCGTACCTCGAATACATGAACGAATTTGCGGCCTCGGGCTTGTCGTTTTGTTATCCGCACGTCTCGACCGACGGCGGCGACAGCGCCGTTCGGGACACCTTCGATGCGGCTCTCGCCAAGAGGCTGCGCGACGCCGGGCGTGAGGTCGTGGTCAACGACTTCGCACTGACCGGCGGGGAACGCGTCCTCATCGTATCGGGGCCGAACCAAGGGGGCAAGAGCACCTTCGCTCGCACGTTCGGTCAGGTGCACCATTTTGCAAGCATCGGTTGCCCGGTCGCAGGCAGCGCGGCGCGGATCGCCCTGTTCGACCGGATCTTCACGCATTTCGAGCGGGAGGAGCGGGTCGAAAGCCTTCGCAGCAAGCTGGAGGACGATCTGCTCCGGATGCGCGACATTTTGCGCGACGCAAGCGAACGCAGCATCGTCATCTTGAATGAAATCTTTGCATCGACGACGCGCAGCGACGCCTATTGGCTCGGACGGCAGATGCTGGCCAAGATCTTGAGGATCGGAGCGCGTTGCGTCTGCGTTACGTTCCTCAACGAGCTGGCGCACGGAGACGATCGGATCGTCAACATGGTGAGCACGGTGGTTGCGGACAACCCCGCTGTGCGAACGTTCAAGGTGGTCCGGCGCGCCGCGGGCGAACCTTCGTATGCCGCCACGCTCGCGGAAAAGCACCGGCTGACGCACGATTTGGTAAAAGCTAGAATACGATCATGACGCTCAAGGCGCACCTGATGTACGCCGACCGCGATTTTTCATTTCGCAGCGTCGTGCCGATCACCGAGGGCGAGGTCGCTGCGGATCTCGAGCGAGATGCGCTCGTCTCGGCGATGGCCGCCGGCGATCCCGTCGTTGCGGAAGTCGCGACCGAGGCGCTCTGGAACGGCCTGACCGATTTGGCCGCGATCCGGTACCGTCAAGCTGCGCTCGGCGACGCCGTCGCGAATTCCGCCGCGGTTCGAGAGCTGTACGAACTTGCCGTCGAGGCGCTCGAAGCCGAACGCCGCGCGTTTCTGCTCGGGCTCGTCGGGCGAACGCCGGGCTCGGTACTCTTCCGGGCGGTGGAGCTGCTCGAATTATTGGAGGAGCGGCTGCGCCGGCTACGGGCCTTCGCCGACAAAAATGCGGCCCGGTTCGGGTCGGTTGCCTTCACCAATTTGTTCGACATGCTCCGGCGCGAGCTCGGCGACGATTACCTGGGAATCGTTCGAGAGCACTTGGGAGACTTGCGATTTACCGACGGCGTGTTGTCGAGCGCGCGCTTGGGTCCCGGCAACAAGGGAGTGGACTACGAGCTTCACCGCATCGTCCAGTCGGAGGGCTGGCTTCGCCGCGCGTTTGGGGCCCGCGGGCAGCAGGCGTATTCGTTTAGGATTCCGGATCAGGACGAGGGCGGCGCGCGCGCGCTGGCAGCCCTCAAGGATCGAGGAATAGCGCGCGTCGCCGACGCGCTCGCGCGCTCGATGGATCACATCCTGTCGTTCTTCAAGATGCTCAGGACGGAGCTCGCCTTCTACGTCGGATGCCTCAACATCCGCGAAGCGCTCGCCGCGGCGGGCGCACCGGCCTGCACGCCTACGCCGTGCTCCGCGGCCGACGCAAAGCGCAACGCCACCGGACTCTACGATCCGTCGCTGGCGCTGACCCTGGGACGCTCCGTCGTGCGAAACGATCTCGCGGCCGACGGTAAGGCGCTCGTGCTCGTCACCGGAGCAAATCGCGGCGGGAAATCGACGTTTTTGCGCAGCCTCGGGCTTGCCCAGCTAATGATGCAGTGCGGAATGTTCGTCGCGGCCGAACGCTTCGAGGCCAGCGTCTGCCGGGGAGTCTTCACGCACTACAAACGTCAGGAAGACCCGACGATGCAAAGCGGTAAATTCGACGAAGAGCTCGTTCGAATGAGCGCGATCGTCGATGCCGTGGTGCCGGGTTCGCTCGTGCTCCTCAACGAGTCCTTCGCCGCGACCGACGAACGCGAAGGCGCGGAGATCGCTCATCAGGTCGTCACCGGGCTGATCGATTGCGGCGTCATCGCGTGCTTCGTAACGCATCAGTACGAACTAGCCGAACGCTTCATGACCGAGGGCCGCACGGACGTCCTCTTCCTGTTGGCCGAGCGGCGAGACGACGGATCGCGCACGTTCCGAATCAAACCCGGACGCCCGCTGGAGACGAGCTACGGCAAAGACATTTACGATCGCATCTTCGACGACGCCGGCGCGACGACGGTCCCGCCCTGACTTCGTCCGATCGCAGCGGCCCGGCGTACCGCGATCGAGGTCCGCGCAAGACTGACCGCGCCGCGACCGATCAAGCTGCGCATCGCGCGCTCGACGTGCTCCACCAGCGCCGAGCGCAAGCGCTGCTCGAGCTCGGCGATCCATCCGTCGATCTCCGCAAAGGAGCAGGCCGCGTCCGGAAGGATCTCCCGCTCGTCGTCCACCTCTATCCGCGGCAACGCAATTCTTCGCGGCGGGCGGGGCGGCTTCGCGAGATCGCCGGCTCCTTGCGCGGCGGCTCGGACGAAGCGCTCCTGCGCTGCGAGCAAGGCTTCCGCATAGAATCCAAAGCGCGCCCGGAACCGCACGCCGGCATTTTCGAACGCCATCTGAGCGCAACGCATGGCCACCAGCTCCGAATGGCTGCGGGTCAGAGCCGCGCTCAAGTCCGGAGCGAGCGTGCCCAGCGAGAGGAAATGGTCCGCGAGCTCTTCGCGCGCCCGCCGCACGGGCTTCGCAACGAAACGATCGAGCGTCGAAAGATCGGTTCGACAGCCGGACTCGAGCACCACGCGCGCCGCGGCTTCATCGTCGCGAAGGATCTGCCAGGCGGCGTTGACACGGTCAGCCGTCATCGAGAACGATCGCCGCGTCGTCGAAGAACAGGTCCTCTACGGTTTCGTGCTGACGCAAGCGAGTTTTGAGCTCGGCAATTCGCGCTTGCAGCTCCTTGGCCCGGCCCAAAATGACCTCGCGGCCGGCAAAGGCGCCCGCGTTGCGCATGCGCTCCGTTTTGAGCTTGCGCATCGATTCCTGGAGCTCGAAATGCTCGCTGGCATAATGGCGCTCGATTTCGTAAAGCCTGCCGCTGCGCTCTTGGAGTTTCTCGTTCGCCCACTGCAGCCGAGCCTCGAGATCTCGGCAACGCTCCTGCAGTTCGGCGACTTGATCGGCCACGACCTAACCTCACTCTCGTTGAGGAGCCATCAGCCTTTTTGGCGCTTGTTCGGCGAGCTCCATCGCCCTCGGAAACGTTGCTTCGCGGAGGAATAGAGAACGATCCTGCGAATTTCGTTCGTGTTAGTTTACGGGCGATGGAGCGCCGCCTTCGACCGCCGCGTCAGAAGCGTCGTCCCCGACGGGACGATGCGGCGATGCGGCTAATGGCTCCTTTCTCGAGATGCGATCTTGGGAGGAACCTTTTGAATCAATACGTGGTTCGGATCAGCGCGGCGATTCTACGCCCCGGTGACGAGGTATTGGTGGTTCGACAGTTGGATCGCGGTCTCGAACGCATCAACCTCCCGGGCGGGATGGCGCATTTCAACGAGTCGCTGAAGGAGGCACTCGTGCGCGAAGTTCGCGAGGAGACCGGCTTCGAGGTCGTTCCGACCGAGATCGCATTCGTTGCGGAGGGGTACAACGACCGGTGGCCCGATCCCACTTTGGAAATCTGTTTCTACGCGACGGCCGTACGGCAGATCGAGCCGCCCGACCGGATGGGCGAGCAAATTCTTTCCGTCGAATGGGTCGCGTTGGACGACCCGCGGCTTCTGCGCTCCGCCCCGCAGGCCGAGAATTTTCGAATTAGCAAGCGCGGTCTTTACGTCGACCAAACGAGCGCGACCGCGCGCAAGATCAAGAAACGCTCCAAGCAATCATGATCGAATCCGCCCTCGAGCGAATCCAAGCCCTCGCCGAGTGGGTCGGTGACGCGACCGCCGCGGGACTCGCTCGCGAACTTTCCGAACAAATACCTCGCGGCGAGCTGAACCTGCTCGTGCTCGGGCAATTCAAGCGCGGGAAGAGCTCGCTGGTCAACGCGTTGCTCGGCGACGACGTCATGCCGACCGGAGCCTTGCCGCTCACCGGCGTCACGACGACCATACGATACGGCGACGAAGGGCGGATCGAAGTTTCGCTCGGAAGCTCGCCGCAAAAACGGCTGATCGCCGTGGACGAGTTGCCGAACTACGTCACCGAAAAATGCAATCCCGCGAACCGGCTCGGCGTCGAGCGCGTGGAGATTCTTTGGCCTTCGGAAAGGATTCGCGGCTTCGCGCTCTTCGACACGCCGGGCATCGGTTCGACATACGCTCACAATACCGCCGCCGCTCACGCCGCCTTGCCCCGCGCCGACGTGGCCGTGCTGGTCGTCGGCCCGGAGCCCCCGATCGGAGCGGAGGAGCTGCAATACGCGCGCGACGTGATCTCTTCGTCCGAACGGCTTTTCGTCGTGCTCAACAAGAGCGACATTGCAGGCGAGGCTTTGCCCGAGATCCTGAGCTTCACGCGAGATGCCCTGCGCAACGTGCTTGGACCGGACAACGAGGTCGACGTCGTGCCGCTCAGCGTGACTCGAGCCCGCGAAGCCCAGCGCGACGGACGCCGAGACTCGGCTTTCGAATCGTTCGTCGAGTCGCTGCGCCGGCTTGCGGATCACCAAGGCGATGCGGTGCGCGAGCAGTCAACTCGGCGGCGCGCGGTCGCAATCGTCGAGCGGCTCGATGCGCTCGCGGCAATGCGAGTGGCCGCACTGGAACTTCCGCGCGAGGAACGAGAACGGCGCAAAGCGATGATGGAAGGCGCTTTGCAGCTCATTGCCGACCGTGCCCGCGCGCTCGAGCTGGTCGTCGACGATGACGTGAATCGCCTAAGCCAAGAGATGGAGGCGGAGTTCGGACGGTGGTACGACCGCGATGTGCCGCTTCTTCGCGCGATGGCGGCGGAGCTGTCCGAAGAGTCGTCGTCCGAACGCCGCACGGAGCGCTTGGAGAGCGCGATCGCCGCGCGAGCGTCGGCTTGGCGTCAAGCCGCCGTCGAAGATGCGACCGCTCAACTGAACGCGCACGCGGCCAAGTACGGACGTCTTCTCGGCGAGATCGAAACGTCGGCGCTCCAGACCGGATGCGAAATATTACGCATCGATGCCGGCTCCCTCATCGCCCGCAACATCGAGTTTTCGCCTGCGAAGCTCGATCTGGCCACATCGGTCATGCCGACGACCGGCTTGGAGATCGTCGTCACCGCGGCACTTCAAGCGCTGCCGGGGCCGCTTCGCAAGCCGTTGCTCAAACGGCGCTACGACGACGTGCTGGCACGCGAGCTCGACGCTCTGCGCGGAAGGTTGCGCTATGGCGTCGCACGCGATCTCGAGCCGTGGCGAAAATCGGTGCGCGCCAAGATCGTCTCGTCGATCGAGTCGATCCGTCACGCGATCCTTGCCGGGTTCACCAGCGCCGGCGAACCGTCCGACCCCGAAGCGCCCGAGCTCGAACGAGCGAGAGGGCTTCGGCGGGAGCTCCACGATTTACGCTCGACGTTGGCGACACGCGAGGAGACGAACGCGCTGGCTCCGTAGGGTCTACCCCAAAATGAGGGCAGCTGGCTGAAAGCCGGACTTTATTTAACCGATCCGTTCGCCTATCTGGGGATGCATTCCGGCGACGACGGCATCGTCGTGCGTGCCTCGCTGCCCCACGCCGCGCGCGCCTTCGTGCGCGAACGCGGTGCCGCAACGCTCGCCGAGATGCGCCGGGTCGACGGCGAGGGTCTCTTCGAGCTTCGCATGCCCGAGCGACGCGAGGCCTTCGACTACGTGCTTGCGCTCGAGAATGCCGGCGGCAACGAGGAGATCGAAGACGCCTATCGCTTCGGTCCCATTCTCGGCGACGTCGACGTCTATCTCATCGCCGAGGGCACGCACCTGCGCCTGTGGGACGTGCTCGGCTCGCACGTTCGCACGATCGACGGCGTTTCCGGCGTAACTTTTGCGCTGTGGGCACCGAACGCGCAGCGAGTCAGCGTCGTCGGCGATTTCAACGGTTGGGACGGCCGGCGTCATCCGATGCGCAAACGCGTGGAGTGCGGAGTTTGGGAGATCTTCGTTCCGGCGGCGAGCGAAGGAGCGCGTTACAAGTACGAAATCCTGGGCGCTCGCGGCGATCTGCTGCCGCTCAAAGCCGATCCGCTCGCGCGCCACGCGGAGGTGCGGCCCGCAAACGCCTCGATCGTGTGGAAGGAAAGCGCGCCGCCGTGGCACGACGACTCCTGGATGCGCGAGCGGCACGAGCGCAATCGCCGCGATGCTCCCATCTCGATCTACGAGGTGCATCCGGGCTCCTGGCGCCGGCACGGCGACGGACGTGTCTTGAACTACCGCGAACTCGCCGGCCGGCTTCTGCCGTACGTTTGCGAGATGGGCTTTACGCACGTCGAGCTGCTGCCCATCACGGAGCATCCGTTCGACGGGTCGTGGGGTTATCAGCCGACCGGGATGTTCGCGCCGACAAGCCGCTACGGAACGCCCGATGACTTCCGTGCGTTCGTCGAGCGCGCGCACGAACTGAAGATCGGCGTGATCCTCGATTGGGTACCCGGTCATTTTCCCGACGATCCGCACGGTCTGGCCTTCTTCGACGGAACGCATCTCTACGAGCACGGGGACCCGCGTCAAGGCTTCGCTCCCGATTGGAACACGCTGATCTACAACTACGGACGGCGGGAGGTCGCAAATTTCTTGCTTGCAAGCGCGCTCTACTGGCTCGAGGAGTTCCACGCCGACGGCTTGCGGGTCGACGCGGTCGCCTCCATGCTCTATCTCGACTACAGCCGCCGCCCCGGCGAATGGGTGCCCAACGCAGCCGGCGGCAACGAGAACCTCGAGGCAATCGCGTTTCTGCGGCGCCTGAACGAAACGCTCTACGGACGTTACGACGGCAGCGTGACGATTGCCGAAGAATCGACGGCGTGGCCGATGGTCTCGATGCCGGTGAGCGACGGCGGCCTGGGCTTCGGTTATAAATGGAACATGGGCTGGATGCACGACACCCTCGAGTATTTCGGCTACGATCCCCTCTACCGGCGCTACCATCAAAACCGCTTGACCTTCGGGCTCGTCTACGCCTACAGCGAGAACTACGTTCTCCCGCTCTCACACGACGAAGTGGTCCACGCAAAGCGCTCGCTGCTGCTCAAGATGCCCGGCGACCGCTGGCAGCGTTTCGCAAACCTACGCCTGCTCCTCGCCTTGACCTTCACGCACCCCGGAAAGAAGTTGCTCTTCATGGGCAGCGAACTCGCCCCCGAGTCCGAATGGAACCATGACGCGCAGCTCGATTGGAGCATCCTCGCCGACCCACAGCACTCCGGGGTGAAACGCTTGGTGCGCGATTGCAACGCGCTGTACGTCAGCTCGCCGGCGCTCTACCGCCTCGACGCGCAGCCGCCGGGTTTCGAATGGATCGACTTTGCCGACGCCATTCAAAGCGTACTCGCCTTTGCGCGCAAAGGCATCAATGAAGCCGACGGCCTATTCGTGGTGGCGATCAACGCCACTCCCGTCGTCCATCACGGCTATCGCATCGGCGCACCGCGCCCCGGCGTCTATCGCGAGGCGCTCAACACCGATTCGCAATACTACGGCGGCAGCAACGTCGGAAACTGCGGTCTGATCGAAACGCGGCCGATCGCGTCGCACGGCCGCCCGCACTCACTGACGCTGACGCTGCCTCCGCTGGCGGCGGTCGTGCTTTCCCTCGGGACGCCGTGAAACGCGCGGCGGTGCTGCCGGGGCGGCCCTACCCGCTGGGCGCGACCTGGAACGGCGCCGGCGTAAACTTTGCGCTGTTCTCCGCGCACGCCGAAAAAGTCGAGCTCTGCCTCTTCGATCCGCGCGGCCGGCGCGAGGTGCAACGCATCGTTCTCCCCGAGTATACGGATTTGGTCTGGCACGGTTATCTCCCGGATGCGCGGCCGGGCCTGCTCTACGGATACCGGGTGTACGGGCCCTACGATCCCGCAAACGGACACCGGTTCAACCATCACAAGTTGCTGATCGATCCGTATGCAGCGATGATCGCAGGCACGCTGCAGTGGAGCGACGCGCAGTTCGGCTACCGGATCGGCTCGCCGCGCGGCGATCTCTCCTTCGACCGGCGCGACGACGCCGCGGGAATGCCGAAGTGCGTCGTCGTCGATACCGCGTTCACCTGGGGAAATGACCGGCTTCTCCACACGCGCTGGCACGAGCTGATCGTTTACGAGCTGCACGTGCGCGGCTTCACCATGAAACATCCCGGAATACCGGCGAATCTCCGAGGAACGGTCGCGGGCCTCTCGTCGCCGGCGGCAATCGAGCATCTGACCCGACTCGGCGTCACCGCGGTCGAGCTGCTCCCGGTCAACTACTTCGCCGACGACCGGCATCTCGTCGAGCGCGGCTTGCGCAATTATTGGGGTTACAGCCCGATTTCTTTTTTCGCCCCGCAACCGCGTTACCTCGCCGAGCCGAATCTCGGCGAATTCAAAACGATGGTGTCACGCTTGCACGATGCCGGAGTCGAGGTCATCCTCGACGTCGTGTTCAATCATACGGCCGAGGGAAACGAGCTCGGACCGACGCTAAGTTTGCGGGGCATCGACAACAAATCGTACTACGCGCTCGCCGAAGACCCGCGCTACTACCTCGATTACACGGGATGCGGAAACTCGCTCGACTTCGATCGCGCACACGTGCTCGCCCTCGTCACCGATGCGCTGCGCTACTGGGTTCGCGAGATGCACGTCGACGGTTTCCGCTTCGATCTCGCGACGACGCTCGCCCGTCGCGACGGGCGGTTCACGACGCACGGCAACTTCCTCACCGCCGTCGCCGCGGATCCGGCGCTCTCTCGAGTCAAGCTCATCGCCGAGCCGTGGGACCTTGGCCCCGACGGCTATCGCGCCGGCGATTTTCCGGCGGGATGGTCGGAGTGGAACGATCGTTTCCGCGACGGCGTCCGGCGCTTTTGGCGCGGCGACGGCAGCACGCCCGACATGGCGACGCGGCTGACCGGTTCGAGCGATCTCTTCGATCGCCGCGGCCGGCGCCCGCGCGCGAGCTTGAACTTCGTCACCGCGCACGACGGACTCACGCTGACCGACCTCGTCTCGTACGACGGCAAGCACAACGAGGCGAACCTCGATGACAATCGGGACGGAATTCAAGAGAACTTTAGCTGGAACTGCGGCGTCGAAGGGGAGACGCTCGACCCGCAGATTCTCGCCCTGCGAGGCAAACAGCGGCGTAACTTTTTGGCGACGCTGCTCCTGTCACAAGGCACACCGATGCTGCTGGCCGGCGACGAGTTGGCCCGGACCCAGCACGGAAACAACAACGCGTACTGCCAGGACAACGAGCTGAGCTGGGTCGATTGGTCGTCGACGAGCGACGCTCACGACGGCGCGCTGATCGAATACGTGCGGGAGCTCATCGCCTTGCGGCGCGCACATCCGGTCTTCCGGCGCCCGCGGTTCTTCCGCGGCGTCGAGGCGGAGCCGTCGCCCCTCAAGGACATCACCTGGTTTGCGCCCGACGGTCGCGAAATGACTCGCGACGACTGGAACGACGGCGGACGCCGCTGCTTCGGCGCGCTGCTCGGCGGCGACGTCGGCGATCGTTTCATCAGTCTCCAAGGCTATCCCGAGCTCGACGACAGCTTCTTGATGATCCTCAACGCCCACGCGACGTCGGTCGAGTTCGTCCTGCCTCTGATTGCGCCGGTACGCCGCTGGACGCATCTGCTCGATACGGCGCGCTTGGGCGCAACGCCGAGGCTGCCGATCGCGCCGGGTTCGCGGCTGACGGTCGCGGATCATTCGTTCTCGCTCTTCGCCGGACGGCTGACGGAGTGATCGAGTCGCATTACTTCGACTACTGGGGCAATCGAGTGGAGGCACCGCCGTCCACGCGCGCGGCCCTGCTCGCGGCGATGGGCTACGACGCCGGCGAGCCGCAGGGCGATGCGACCAGGACCGGTTTGCCTGCGGTGATCGTCGTGCGCCAAGGCGAGAACGCGACGCTCCCGCCCGGCGTCCGCGGCCGAGTCGTTCTCGAAGACGGCACGGAGTTCGCCGGCGAGCGCAGCGGCTTGCCCTTGGGCTATCACCGCCTAACGGCCGGCCGCGGTCGAGCGGCGCAATCGTGCGTGCTGATCGTCGCGCCGCCGCGCTGTTATCTCTCGCCCGCGATGCGCAACCGCCGGTCGTGGGCACTCGCAACGCAGCTCTACGCGCTGCGCTCGCGGCGCAACTGGGGCATCGGCGATTTCACCGATCTGTCGGCGTTCGCACGACAGGCCGCGGTCGCCGGCGCCGACGCGGTCGCGCTCAACCCGCTGCACGCGCTCCATCTCGATAATCCGGACTCGCCGAGTCCGTACAGCCCTTCGAGCCGCCTCTTTCTCAACGCCTTGTACATCGACGTCGAAGGCATTGACGAATTCGCGCGGTCGCGCGAGCTGCAGGCGGAGGTCGCCGGCGCCGGCTTCCAAGAGCGGCTCGCAGCCTTGCGCCGTTGCGAGCTCGTCGATTACGCCGGCGTCGCGCGGCTCAAACTCGAAATGCTCGCCCGGCTGCATCGCATCTTTCGCGCGAATCGCGGCGATCGCCGCGACCACGCTTTCCGGCGATTCGTGCGCGCCGGAGGGAGCGCGCTGCAACGCTGGGCGGCCTACGAGGCGCTATCGGAGTTTTTTCGGGCGCGCGACTCCCGGTGCTACGGCTGGCGGCAATGGCCGCACGAGTACCGCTCGCCGGAGTCGCCGCAGGTCGCACGCTTCGTCGACGAACGCGGCGAACGAGTCGAGTTCTATCTTTTCTTGCAGTGGCTGGCACACGGACAGCTCGCGACTGCCGCCCGCGCCGGTGCAAAGCTCTACTGCGATCTGGCGGTCGGCGTTGACGTCAACGGAGCCGATGCGTGGGCCGATCAACATGCGATCGTGGCCGAGGCCTCGCTCGGCGCACCGGGCGACCCGCTCAACGCACGCGGCCAGAACTGGGGACTCGCGCCGTTCTCGCCACGGGCGTTGCGCGAACGCGCCTATGCACCGTTCGTCGCGCTGCTGCGCGCCGGCATGCGCCGGGCGGGCATCCTGCGTATCGATCACGTCATGGCGTTGCGACGCGCATTTTGGATTCCGCGCGGCGCGCCCGCGTCGGAAGGCGCCTACGTGCGATACCCCTTCGACGAGATGCTTGCCGTCCTCGCGCTCGAGAGCGTCCGCAACCGGTGCACGGTCGTCGGCGAAGATCTCGGAACCGTCCCCGAGGGATTTCGCGAACGAATGCAGGCGGAAGCGGCGCTCTCATCGCGAGTCTTTTACTTCGAGCGAGATTGGAACGACGGCTCCTTTCTGGCGCCGCAGCGCTATCCGGGCTTCGCCGCGGCGAGCGTCGGCACGCACGACCTTCCGACGTTGGCCGGATGGTGGACCGGGGATCGCAGCGCAAACGAGGACCGCTTCCGCGATCGCTTCCTGGTCGTCGATGCGCTCGAGCGCGCCGGCGCGATCGACCCGCAGGTCGCGGCGCGTCTGCGCGACGACGCCGGCGCCGGCGGAAGTCTGCGCGTGGTGCCCGAGCTCGTGGACGCAGTCCACCGTTTCCTCGCCAAGACGCCCAGCGCGCTCAAGGTCGTCGCAATCGAGGACGTGCTCTACGAAACCGGAGCGATCAACGTCCCAGGAACGTTCGACGAGCATCCGAACTGGCGCCGTAAACGCTCGATCTCGCTCGAAAGATTCGAAGCCGAACAACGGCTCGCGCAAACCGCTAGGAGCCTGTACCGATGAAAGCCGTTCTGATGGCCGGTGGCGAGGGCTCGCGGCTGCGTCCTTTGACTTCCAGCCGTCCCAAGCCCCTCGTCCCCGTCGCCAACAAGCCGGTGATGCACCATATCGTGGATCTGTTGCGCCGTCACGGCATCGAGCAGATCGTGTCGACGCTCCACTACCGCGCCGACGAAATCGAGAACTACTTCGGCGACGGGTCGGAGCTGCGCATCGCGATGGAGTACGTCGTCGAAGATACGCCCCTGGGTACGGCGGGCGCCGTCAAGCTCGCGCACCGGCTTCTCGAAGACGAGCGCTTCATCGTCGTTTCGGGCGACGCGCTGACCGACATCGATCTCGACGAGCTGGTCGCCGCGCACGAGCGCAGCGGTGCAATAGCCACGATCGCGCTGCACCGCGTCGCCAATCCGCTCGAGTTCGGCGTCGTCGTCACCGCGGACGACGGACGCATCACTCGCTTCTTGGAGAAACCGTCCTGGGGCGAGATATTCTCCGATACGATCAACACGGGAATTTACGTGCTCGAACCCGAGGTCTTGGAGTACATGGAGGAGGGGCAGAACTACGACTTCGCCCGCGACATCTTTCCGCGCATGCTACGCGACGGTCGCGCGCTTCACGGCCACGTCACCGGCGGCTACTGGAGCGACATCGGCAACCTGCAGCAGTACGTTCAGGCGAACTACGACGCGCTGCGCGGCGCGGTTCGCCTCGAGATTCCGGGAACCCAAATCGCACCGGGGGTTTGGGTTGGCGACAACGCGCGCATTTCACCCGATGCCCACGTGCACGGGCCGGTCTGCATCGGCAAGAACGTCACGATCGAGCGCGATGCCGTCGTCGAGGAGCTGACTTGTCTCGGCGATTCGACGATCGTCGCGGCCAATGCCCGGCTGCACCGGACCATCGGGTGGGAGGACGTCTACGTCGGCGAAGGCTCGTCGCTCTCCGGTTGCACCTTGGCCGACCGAGTGATCGTGAAGGACCGAGTAACGGTCATGGAAGGTGCCGTGATCGGCCGCGGCAGCACGCTCGGCAGCGGGGCGACGGTGCCCTCGAACATCAAGCTTTGGCCCGACAAGTCCGTCGCGTCGGGCTCGATCGTTTCGATGTCGCTCGTTTACGGAATCAAGTGGCCCGGCTCGCTCTTCGGCGGCGACGGCGTGAGCGGTTTGGCTAACATCGAGATCACGCCGGAGTTCGCGCTGAAGCTCGGGCAGGCGTTGGGATCCGTGCTGCGCCCCGGCCAGAACGTGATGACCAGCCGAGACGCGCATCCGGCGTCGCGACTGGCGAATCGTTGCATCATCGCCGGGCTGCTTTCAGTCGGCACCAACGTACACGATCTTCGGGAGACGCCGATGCCCGTCTCGCGGTACGCGGTGCGAATGTCGGGAGACGCCGGCGTGCACGCCGGAATCTCGCCGCACTATCCCGATCAGTTCCTGCTCGAGTTTTTCGACGCGCACGGCGTCAACGTGGACAAAACCATCGAACGCAAGATCGAGAACATCTTCTTCCGCGAGGACTTTCGACGCACGCCGATGGAGGCCGTCGGTCTACTCGACTTTCCGGAACGAGTAACGGAGGCATACAGCAGCGGATTCTTGACGGCGTTGGCGCCCGAAGCGATCGGCACCGCAAACGTGCGCGTGGCGATCGACTACGCGTACGGCAACGCTTCGCTCATTCTGCCGCGGATTCTGAGCAATCTGGGCATCGAAATGATCGCACTCAACGCCTTCTTCGACAATGCGAAGGTGCTCACGTTCGCGGCGAATCGCAGGCGCCATCTGGAGCAGCTCGCCAACGCGACGACCTCGCTGGGCGCCGCGCTCGGGGTGCTGCTCGACCAGCGCGGCGAGTCGCTCGCGCTGGTGGACGACCGAGGGCGAATCATCGAGGGCAGCCGGCTGCTCGCGCTCTTGACCGTGCTCGTCGCAAGCGTCGTGCCGCACGCGCGCATCGCCGTGCCGGTGATGGCGCCCAGTGCAATCGAGCGCGTCGCCGGACAATACGGCGCGACGGTCGTTCGCACTCGTACCGATCGCCGCTCGCTCATGGCGCTGGCCGCCCGCGAGGGGTCCTCGCTTGCCTTTGCGGGCGGCGCGAACTACGAACTGATCTTCCCGGAGTTTGCGCCGGTCTTCGACTCGCTGTACGGCACGGCTAAGATCATGGAGCTCCTCGCCGCGCAGGGGCGCCCGCTCAGCACGATCGTCGACGAGCTGCCGTCGTCGCATCTCGCGTCGCGGCGCGATCGATGCCCCTGGGAACGCAAGGGCCAAATCATGCGCAAGCTCCTGGAGGAAACCGACGGCCGGACCGTCGAGCTCACGGACGGCATCCGCGTTAGCCGCGAGGGGGGATGGGTCTTGGTGCTTCCCGACGCGTCCGACCCACTCTTCAACGTGTATGCCGAAGGACGCTCGGAGGACGAAGCCAACCGCTACGCCGACGAAATCGCCGGCCGAATCGATGAACTCGCGCGCGGCTAGCGCGGCTGCTCACCGCAGCATGATTACCTTGCGCCCGAGCACTTCGAGCACTCGCTCCCAAACGTAACGACTCGCCGTTGCCGCGGCGGCATCGCGCAGCCTCCGGCCGAGATCCGGATCGGCGATGAGTTGCTCGAGGTATGCGGACAGCTCGCGCGGGTCCGCGGTGTCGCAGACGATCGCGTTGTCAAAAGGTGCCGCGTAATCTTCTCCGGTCGATCCGGTGACCGCGACCCCGCCGGCCGCCATCACCTCGAGTCCGACCAAGCCGAACGGCTCGCGCACGCTGTTGGCGAGAACCGCGTCGGCAACGCGGTAGAGTGCGACCAATGCCGGCTGGGGAATGAAGCTGCGCACGTTGACGACCGGCCCGCGCACGGCGGCGATTGCTTCGATCACGTCGCACGGCTCGCGCGCATCGATCGTCAACGCGTCGACGCCCAAGCCTAACTCGTTCGCCCGTTCGAAGATGGTTTCGCCGTACGGCTCCCGGCCGCCGCGCACGACGAGCATCGCCTCGGCGTGACGGGCGTGAAGAGCCGCAAAAGCCTCGATGACCGGCATCCAGCCCTTGTCCTCCTCGAAGCGCGCCACTTTGACGAACAGCGGGCGCCGTAGCCCTTTGGCAGCGACTCGCACCAGCTCGTTCGACGGACCCTCCAGCAGTCGCGCGGGAATGCCGTTGGGAACGACCAGCGATTCGACTCCGCGAGCTTGCAGCTCGAACTTCATGTAGCGGCTGACCGTCGTGATCCGCGCCGCGCGCGACAGCGCATCCCAGTCGATCGCGTCGAAACCATAGGTGTTGTTTGCGTTCCACACGAGGATCGTACGATCGCGCAGATTCCGTTTGCGCAGGGCGGCGTCGAGCGCGACGGCGCAAGGCGCGGTTTGCCAATCCTCCGCGATGATCATGACGCGGCCGCCATGGCGTGACGCGGGCTCGACGATCGTCTCGGCGACGAAGGGCGGCACGCTGACGGCGTAGTCGTCGCGCTTGCCGAGCTCGCCGTCGTACACCCCATCGGGATGATAGGCTGAAATCCACTGGCACCAGCGCCGATACTCTAGAGTAGGGGACGCCCGCTCGACCGGTGGGCGTGCAGGATCCCCCACGAAAACGAGCGTGGTGTCGACGCCCGCTTGCGCGAGCGCGGCGCTCAGCCCGGTCACGCGAGTTCCAAGACCCCCGACCGTCGAATACGGATCGGGACCTTCGAATGAAAGGAGTACGGCACTCTGCGGCAGAGGAAGCATCCGAACCGCACTTTGCAGAAGGCGCACAAAGTCCCGCAACCATGGGTACCATTGCTTCAATGCACGTTGGCAAGGGCGCCGTCGCCGGCGGCGCGTCGTTGATATTGCTTGCGGTTGCCGCACCGGCCCGCGCGAACTCGACCGTGCCGGCGCAAGCAACGCTCTTCGCGCGAAGCTTGGCACCGCCCAGCTACACCTTTCATCTCGACGTCGCAATGGCAATGCGCCACTTTCCGTGGCTGCACTTCCGGCTGGAAGGTACGGGCGTTTACGATCCGGGCGAGAGTTACGTGGTTCACTTCAGCTCGGTACCGTGGTTCATTCCCCGTCAGCAGCATAGCTGCGATCTTTCGATGCTCGACCCGCTGATGTGGCCGAATCGGTACACCTATCAAGAAGTTGGCCAGCGCGACGACGAGACGCTCTTTGCGCTGCAGGCGATCGACGATCCCTCGCTCAAAGGAGCAACCGTGGCCATCGGACCCAAAGGGAGAGCGCGCGAGATCGACGCCACCTACAGCGACGGAACGCACATCGAAACGCGAGTCAACTCGAGCGACGTCGACGGCTTCTTCCTACCGGCGACGATGACGGCGGATATCGACGAGCCGCATCTCTCGCTCTCGGCGGACGCCGACTTCAAGGATTACGACTTCGCCGCGCAAGAACTGCCGCAGAGCAGCTCGCCTTGAGCGAGCTCGCGCAACGCACGTGCATCCCGTGTCGCGGCGGCGTTCCTCCTCTCGACGACGAAGCGATCGCTCCGCTTCTCGCGCAGTTGAGCCCCGGTTGGCGCGTCGTCGAGCGCGCTGACCCCAGACGCGGGAGCATCACGATCCTCGCCGGCAGCTACGAGTTCGAGAATTTCGCGGCTGCGATGCGCGCCGCGCTCCGAATCGGCGAGATGGCCGAAGCGCAGCAACATCACCCCGATCTTCACGTTTCGTGGGGACGGCTGGGCGTGGACGTTTGGACGCATAAGATCGGCGGCTTGACCGAGAGCGACTTCGTTTTCGCCGCCAAGTGCGATGCATTGGCCGGCGGCGAAGTGACGCCGGCGGATCGGCCGGGCCGGAGCCTCTCATCGACGGCCTGACGCTTCCCAAAGCAGAGCTTCACCTCCACATCGAAGGAACGTTCGAGCCGGAACTCATCTTCGCCATTGCGCGGCGTAACGGAGTTCGCCTCGGTTACGCCGGCGTGGAAGCTCTGCGCAAAGCCTACGACTTCACCAGTTTGCAGTCGTTCCTCGACCTGTATTACCACGGCATGGAGGCGCTGCGCGTCGAGCGGGATTATTACGATCTCACGAGTGCGTACCTACGACGGGTGCAACCCCAAGGTGTGCGGCATGCGGAGATCTTTTTCGATCCGCAGGCGCACGTCAAGCGCGGGGTCGAGCTTTCGGCGGTCGTGCGGGGCATCTCGAGCGCGCTCGCCGACGGCCGCCGGGACCTGGGAATCACATCGCAGCTAATCATGTGCTTCCTGCGCGACCTCTCCGCCGAATCGGCGATGGCGACGCTGGAGGCTGCTCTGCCTTTCAAGCAAGAGATCGTCGGCGTCGGACTCGACTCGGCCGAACTCGGTAACCCACCTTCGAAGTTCAAGGCCGTCTTCGACCGCGCGCGCGCCGAAGGTTTCCTCACCGTCGCACACGCCGGCGAAGAGGGCGGCCCCGAGTACGTTTGGGAAGCGCTCGATCAGCTGAAGGTTTCGCGCGTGGACCACGGAGTGCGCAGCCTGGAGGATCCGAACTTGGTCGCGCGCTTACGGGACGAGCGGATACCGCTGACGGTATGCCCCCTCTCGAACGTCCGGCTGCGCGTCGTTCCAACGCTCGCGGCACATCCGCTCAAGCGAATGATGGACGCGGGGTTGATGTGCACGGTGAACTCCGACGATCCGGCGTACTTCGGCGGTTACGTCGGCGAGAATTTCCGCGAAACCGGCGCGGCGCTGGCACTGACCCGCGCCGAGCTCCTGGATCTCGCCCGCAACTCCTTCGAAGCGTCGTTCATCGACGACGGCGCAAAGCGGCGCTACCTCGCCGAAATCGAAGAAACTTCCTCGGAATAGACCAGCGCGACGCGCACATCGGCGCTCACCGCGAGGCCCGGTTAATGCCCGCTCATAGGGACTCATGCCCGCTCTAAGGTCCTCCCTGCGGCAAGGTCCCAAGAGGGAACCGGCTCGCACCGGTCCCCTCCCCTCGCTACACGGGGCCTTGGCTGACTCCGTGAAGCGCCTTAATAGTACGACAATCTCGCGGCAGGACTTTCTCTTCAGCCCGTCCAGCCGGCATTTTGCGGCGGGGCTCGCGGCGTCAAGGTCGCAGAGCAGCCCTCGCGACGGCAACCGCATTCACGATGCGCGCGTACCCGCTGCGAATCGTCGTCTCGTTCGCGCCGGCGAAGACGATCTCGGGAAAGCTCGTGAAGACCCGGTCGATCGTGTGATAGTAGGCGTTCTGCAACAAGCCGCCCGAGACGTAGAAAGCGTCGCGTGAAGCCTGCTCCCGTTGCGCGATCGCTTCCATTGCCGCCGCGTCGCCGCTCGCCTCGGCTTGCCGCATCGCGACGTCGGTCGCGTGCGCGACGGCTCGATATTCATCCAGAGCCTGGCGCAGTGCGCCGAACGTCTCGGTGCCCTTGCTCCGTTCGAACGCCGCAAGCTGCACCGGCATCAGATCGGCAAGCATCTGCGCGGGAATCTCTTCGATGCGCAGCGGCTGGACCGTCGCGCCGGCTGCGCGCATCGCCTGGATGCCGGTCACCTGCGCGGTGACGACGGCCTCGCGCATGCCGGGATCGTAGGTGCGCAAACCGTCGAGATTATCTTCGGCGGTGTGGTGGGCCCCGAACGGACCGTAATAGCCGTTCGAGGTGCTGAGCACGCCCAGCATGTACGCGAAGTTTTGGTGATCCGAACCGCCGACGATCGGATTGAGCAGCGGACGACCACGCTCGTCGCGCGCTCCCAGCGTGCCTTTCCCGTCGGCTGCCGGCACGACGTCGCAAATCTGCTTCATGAACGCGTACAGTCCGGGCGACGCGCTCACGACGAAAGGATCGCCGGTCGTCAGTTGATCGGTGTTGATGTACTGAAAGACGTTTTTGCGCAGCTGGGGACCGTACTGGTAGATGTAGGCCGCCGAGCCGTAGAGACCGAGCTCGTGGCCATCCCAGGAGGCGATCTCGATCGTGCGATTCGGCTTCCAGCCGGCTTGCGCGAGCGCGTGGAAGGCGTCGGCGTCCTGGAGCAGTACCGTCGTGCCGCTTCCCGGATCGATCGCGCCAAAGGTCATGGCATCGCGATGGCTCCCGATCATGACGATCGAGTCGGGTTGTTGCGCGCCCTTCATGTCCCCGAAAACGAGCCAAATCGTCTTGAGCTCGCGTTCGAACCTCGTGTGGACCCGCACGATCTCGTTTCCGCCGAAGTGCTGGACGAACTCGAACATCGGATGCCACGACTCCGGCACGACTTGACCGGTCATCGCGGCCAGTAGCGTTCGCGCGCTGCGTTGGGTGTTGCTCAGCTCGGGAATCGTCGCGTGCGGGATTTCGTTCCAGCTCTTGTGCGGCGCGCCGGCCACCGGTGCTTGCCCGGCACTCGTCGGATCGCCGGGCGGAAACATCATGAATCCGCGCGGCGACATCCCGCCCATGCGCTCGGCCATATTCGTGTTCTTGTAGTTGCCGCTTGGCCACATGGCGCCGCCGCCGTAACCGGTGGTGGCCGGATCCATGAACTCCAAGATCCCGACGACGCCACGTTTGCGCAGCTCGTTATAGGCAACCCAGCTCGGATCGACGCTACGAAAGAAACTCGGACCGGGCGCGCCGAGGCGCACGAGCGCGATCGCGCCTTTGAGGCTGACGTGGCCGGCGTCGATCTCCGCGAGGTCGTCCCGGCTCGCCGTGTTGACGTAGACGACGGGCGCCGTTACGTCGCCGTCACCCGACTCTTCGAGAAACGGCTGACCGGCCATGAGCTCCCAGCGCGTGTGACGCCCCGGCGTTCCTTCGATGAGATCGAAAGCGACGTGCCGCGGCGAGAGCATCGTCAGGCTCTGCTGCAGCGGACCGGTAAACTCGACCCGGTACTCTTGGATGCGCGTGGCGAAGCCGTCGCGCTCCAGGCGTTGCTTGACGTAGAGCGCGGTCGCGTAATCGGCCGCCGAACCTGCGCGATGCGGTACGGACGACAGATGGCGCTCGATCTCCATCGCATTCGCGCTGCTGGGCACGCGCATCATCGTTTTCTCGGCTTCGAGCTCGGCGCTAACGGCCGGCCCGGCCGCCCACCCGACCAACGCGGTGCCGGACGAGACCGGCGCCGGCGTCGCCGCCCCGATCCAGGCAAAAACGAACGCGGGGATAAGAGGCAGTCGGATCATCTGACGCATCGTGGGACGATTCGCCGCGCCGCGCGAAACGCACTGCGATCGTCAGGCCCGGCTCCTTCTGCGGCGCTTGATAATTTGCTTGATCCGAGCCGGGTGCTCGCGCGTCCGGCGCGGATGGACTTCGCGCGTTCGGCGCGAATTCTCTCGCGGCGTCGCGCCTTCGGCGGAGCGAAAGGAGGGTTGCTTGCCTACCGGAGATTCGAGTGCGCCCTTCAACGTTGCGGCAAAGCATCTTTTCCGCCATCTGCACGAACCGCACGTCTTGCGTAAGAATCGCTTGGTGCGGCACTTCTTCTTCCAGGCGCCGAGTCGACACGACCCCGCAGAAGGCTCCGAAAGCGACGCGCTCGAGCGAATCCACGAGCTCGTCCGCGCCGGCGCGGCATACTGCCGCGACACCGACGTCGCGGCCGGCAAGGAGGAACGCGCGCTGCGTCAACATGCGATCGTCACGCAGCAATGCCTCGGCCGCCGTCCGATCGCCGCGGTCGCGGCCGAGCTTGGAATATCGTACTATCACTGCTATCGCGAACGTGCCGAGATATGCCGGCGAATAGCGCGCTATATCTGCGAGCGCGACGAGGCGCATGCGCTCGAGCCCTCTCCCGTTCTCGACGAGTTCGCCGTGCTCATGGATCGAGCGATGCATCGCGCCGCCTGCTGCAGCGCGAAGCTCGCCTTCGCCGAGCTCGACGGCATCGTCGAATCCGCGGCGACCGCTCAGCAGCGAATCGAAGCGCTTCGGCTCGGTGCGCTGGTTTCCGCGCGCTTCGGCGACCTCGGGCGCGCCGAGTCGATCCACCGTGAGGCGCAGGCGTTGTGGGACCGGGAGTTGCGCGTCTGCGAGTCGCCGTCGCGCGAGATCGCGCAAGCCTGCATCGACCTCATCGGCGCGAAGCTCGCCTTCCAGCAGGCGGCCCCGGCGCAGGCGTTGCGCAGCGCGCAGCGTGCGGCCTCGCGACTCCACCGCGTTGCGGCTCAAGCGCCGGAGCGCATCGCGCAGCTCTACGTCGAAAGCCTCTACGAGCTGGGAGCGGCATTTTGGAACGCGGGGAATTTTGAAACAGGCTACGAGTACGTGGAGCAAGCCGAAGCGAAGCTGCGCGGCCTTCGCTCCGTCTCGCCCCGCATTCGCACGCGAATCATGGTGGAGATTTGGCAGCTCCGCAATTATCTGCTAATGAACTCGAAGAGCTGGTATCCTTCGTGGCAACGGTTGAAGGGCTTGACCGCCGCGTTCGAGCAGGCCTACGCGTCGGGCGCGTTCTTTGAGGCCGCGACGGCGCTCGTCGCGTTAACCGAGCATCACGCGTTTGCGGGAGACGACGACGAGACCCTCCGTCACGCTCGTTTCGCGGTCTTGCTGGCCAAGAGCGAGCCCAGCGAGCGCCTGCGAGCGCATATCTCCATACAAGTCGCGATGATGCTGCTCTGGACTCGCCATTGGAGCGCGGCATTCTCGTTCCTCCCCGGTCCGCAGACTGCCGGCGAGTGCGATCCATACGATCGCGCACTCGCTTCCTATTTCGCCGCCGAACGGGCGTTCCGGCTGCATCAATTCCAGCGCGCATGGGATCTGGCCAAGGACGAGCGCGATACCACGCAGTACGTCGCCCTCACGTTGCGCAGGACGGTCATCGCGGCGGCAGCCGCGCACGAGCTGCAACGCCGGCGCGACGCCGGGGCGCTGATCGAAGCAACGATTCCGACGGCCAAACGGCTCGGATCGGCACCCATCCTGCGCGACACTTATAGCGTCGCCGCGCAAATTACCGGAGATTCCCGATTCAAAAAACAGGCCAGCGAGCTCGCACGTCTCCTAACCGCATGAGGATGAGCAGAATGAAGTTTTCAGCGATCGTAGCGCTCTTGACGCTCGCGCTTGCCGGTTGCGCCGGTGCCGCAAAGGAAGCGTCGTCGCAAGCCGCGCCGCCCGGTACCTACCGCGTCCTGCTCGACACCAGCAAAGGACCCGTCGTCATCGAAGTGGACCGGAGTCTCGCGCCCCACGGTGCGCAGCGTTTCTACGAGCTGGTCAAAGCGAAGTACTTTGACGGCGCCCGCTTCTATCGCGTCGTGCCGGGTTTCGTGGTGCAATGGGGCGCCGCGGCCGATGCCGCCGTCACCAAAAAGTGGGACGTCACGATTCCCGACGATCCCGTGAAGGCATCGAATACGCGCGGAACCGTGACGTTTGCGGCGGCGCAGGAGCCCAACAGCCGTACGACCCATTTGTTCATCAACCTCGGCGACGACGCGCGGCTCGATGCGATGGGGTTCGCACCGATCGGACGGGTTACCAGCGGCATGCGGGCCGTCGACGGCATCTACTCCGGCTACGGCGAAGAGCCCGATCAGACCCTGATCGCGGCGCAGGGCAACGCATATCTCGAAAAGGCGTTCCCGCGGTTGGATTACATCAAGAGCGCCCGCATCGAACCGTAGCTCTGGCCGTTTTCATCAGGGATAGACTCCGGAGAAGACGGCGGAGGTAGTGACGTCGGCTTGTCCGTTAGGTCCGGTGATGCGCGGCAGTTGCGAGAGATTCTCGGGATAGGCGGCTTCGTAGAGCGGCCAGTCCACGCCGGCGGCGTAGACGTAGTAGCTGCCCTTGGGACAGATCGAGGGGGTTTTCTCACCCGATTGG
>JASHOM010000072.1 GCA_030041115.1 Vulcanimicrobiota bacterium
GTTGATCGCATAGCCGTACATCGGAGCGTTGGCTCCCGGATAGCCGGCGAAGAAATTCTCGAAGGTGCGGTTCTCTTGGATGATGACGACGACGTGCTTGATGTAATTCCCAACCGACCCTCCGCTGAACGAGTTCTCGAGGGGCGTCGCGGAGCTGGGAGCGAGCGATTGAATATCCGAGGAGCATCCAACGGCGAGTCCGAGCGATGCAATTATCAGGAACAGCCTGGCAACCATAGCGCCTCCAAAAGTAGCGGCCCGCTGCAAATCGCTTCTTGCACTTCGACGGTTGCGGGTGGCCCCCTGTTGCCGGAAAGCTGCGCCCACCGGCGAATCATCGAGCGGAGTCGAGCTAGCCGACAAGGAGCACAACATGAACCCATTGCGTTGTAATTTGCGCGGAGTCTCGGCGATTTGCGCCGTGGTCCTGCTGGCCGGCTGCAGTGCCGGGTCCCCTGCCCTCGAAGGCGTGCAGAGCGCAAGCGCCGTCGAAAGCGGCTTGACCCCACTTTCGATCAGCCGCCTGGCCGCTATGACGATGCCCCACTACGTGCAGCGGCCCGTTCACCCGGACCACGGCCAATCGTGGATGTCGAAGAAATCGAACGGCGCCAAGAAGCTCTACTACGTCTCGGACTGGGCGACCGACGACGTCTTCGTGTACAAATATCCGCAAGCCACGCTTATCGGGAAACTGACCGGATTTGCGGAGCCCTACGGTCAATGCGCCGACAGCACGGGCAACATCTGGATCGCGAACTTCGAAGGATCGTCCATCGTCGAATACGCACACGGCGGCACGAAGCCGATCGCGACGCTCACGACGAACGGCACGGCAATCGGCTGCGCGGTTTCGGCGAAAGGGAATCTTGCGGTCGCCAACTACTCGACGAAGGCCGGACAGGGCGACATCCAGGTATTCGCTCACGAGTCCGGAACGCCGGCCAGCTACTCGAGCTCGAGCTGTTATAACTTGTGGCCGCCCGGCTATGACAAGAAAGGAAACCTGTACGTCGAGGGCGCCTCGTCCGGCGTCAACGCCGTATGCGAGCTTCCCGCAAATGGTACGTCCCTCGTCCCCGTTTCCTTCAATCAGGCGATCGTTTCGCCGGGCAGCGTCATGTGGGACGGTCTGCATATCACCCTGACCGACCAGAACTACGGCTCGACGCAGTCGACCGCGCTCTACCGGGCCAAGGAGCTGCCGACCGGCGATCTGACGTTAAACGGCACCACGACGCTGACCGACACTTGCGACGGCGCCGCGGCGGACGTGCCCCAGCCGTTCATCGCCAACGGCCGCAACACTCCGACGGCGAAGGCCGTGGGCTACGTGGTCCTCGGCGGCAATATCGACTGTAAGAGCCGCTTCAACTACTGGGCCTATCCGACGCCCAACGGAGATCCGATCCTTTCGATCGGCAACGCACCCGAGCAGCCGTACGGTCAGGGCTACACGACCACGAACAAGGTCAAAGATTAGGCCCCCGGCCTAGTTTTTGATATACTCCGGTGTCGGGCGGCTTGCCGCCCGACCGCGGCTCGGTAGCTCAGTGGTAGAGCAGGGGACTCATAAGCCCTTGGTCGTAGGTTCAAGTCCTACCCGAGCCAGAACGATAAAGGCTAGGTGGTATTTCATGTCAACGATTCCGTGCGATTTTTGCCCTCATCCGGTCGATCGCAATCAAATGGAGGAGATCGAAATCTCGCATTACGTGCCGGACAGCTCGGGCGAAGATCTCGCGTACGCGCGGACGTATTTTTTCGGGCATCCCGATTGCGTGCGGAAGTTCTACCGCACGTTGGTCGATCACAAGCTCGATCTGTTCAAGCACATCCCCAGCGCGGGATCGCCGCCGGACGCGGCTCGCTGACATCATGTTGTGCGCCCGTAGCGTAGCTGGATAACGCACAGCCCTCCGAAGGCTGGGATCGGGGGTTCGAATCCCTCCGGGCGCGCATCCCCGGCCACTAGATAAGCAACATGGAAGACTCCGATCCGGCGCTGCGCGACGAAGCGTACATCCGGCGCGCAATTGCGCTCGCCGGCGCTGCCGCACGCGCCGGCGACGTACCGGTCGGGGCGATCCTGGTTAGCGGCGATTTGGTGCTCGAAGCCAAAAACGAGAAAGAGGCCCGCCGCGATCCGACCGCCCATGCCGAGATGCTGCTGCTGCGCGACGCCGCACGGCGCCTCGATGCCTGGCGGCTATCGGAAGCAACGATCTACGTCACGAAGGAGCCGTGCCTGATGTGCGCCGGCGCGATGATCGCCGCGAGAATCAAGCGGCTGGTTTACGCGGCTCGAGATCCCAAAGGCGGCGCCGACGGCGGCGCCTTCGACGTGCTGCGATCGCCGCAGACGAATCACCGAGTCGCCGTGGACCGCGGAGTGTTGGAGGCCGAAGCGGCCGCGCAGCTTCAGGAGTTCTTTCGCGCGCGCCGCGCAGCAGCGCAAGAAGGTAAAACGCCGGATTCGTCCCAACCGACAGCTTTGGAGAGGTGGTCGAGTGGTTGAAGGCACCCGCCTCGAAAGCGGGCGAACGTGTTGAGCGTTCCGTGAGTTCGAATCTCACCCTCTCCGCCAGTCCTAACGCTTGCTCGAACTCACGGAAATTCCTTATCGTCGGCGCGAAGCGCAGTCCTGAGCCCTTACGCTGCGGCGCGCGGAAGCTCGACGATGAAGCGCGAACCGCGCGGGCTGCTGTCGAGCGTAACGGTTCCTCGCGCGCGTTCGACCGCGCGTTTGACGATTGCAAGACCCAAACCCGAACCGGGAACGTCGCGTTGAGCCCCGCGATAGAAGCGGTCGAAAACCCGCGCAAAATCGGTCGAGGGAATGCCGGGGCCTTGATCGGCGACCTCAATGACCGCCGTAGAGTCCTCCGCGTGCACCCTCACCGCGATCTCGCCGCGTCCGTACTTCACCGCGTTATCGGTCAAATTGGTGACGACGTAGCCGAGCTCGGTCGGATCGATTGCCGCCAGAATCCCCGCGCGCGTCGAAACGGCGAAGCGCCGGTCGGGATGCGCGTCGGCGATCGGAGCGACGAGATCGGCGACGAGCGTGCCGACGTCGATCGGCGCCGCCTTGGCAGCAGCTTCGGGACTCTCCCAGCGCTCGAGTAGAATCAGCTTATCGATCAACGAGCCCATGATGTGGCTTTGGTCGTTCATCGTGTCGAGAATCCGGTCGCGATCGCCCGGGCTCTCGAATCCGCCACGACGCAGAATCGCGATGAAGCCTTGCACGACCGTGAGCGGCGTACGCAGTTGATGTCCGGCGTCCGCGATAAACTGCCGCATCGAGGTGTTTGCCCGATCACGCGCGGCGAAGGCGCGCTCCATCTGCGCGATCGCGCCGTTGTACGCGCTCGCCAACGCGCCGAGCTCGTGCCGTTCGTCGGCCGCGATGAGCTGCGGCGTGAGATCGCCCGATGCGAAGCGCGAGAGCGCCGCGGTGACGTCGTCGAGCGGCCGCAACGCCTGGCGGGTGAGCGCGCGCGCGATCAGCACGCCGCAGGCGACCGCGAGCGCGAGCGCGACGAGCAACGGGATGAAGAAGGATCGCACGGTCGACACGAGGGTCGCGTCGTTGCTCTTGACGATGATGTAGAGGACTCCGACGTGCGCGTAGAGCGACTGCAGCCCGAAGGCAGTTGCGAGCCCGAGGATCACTCGCGCGAGCGGTCCGGCGGCGTGCGGGTCCCCCGAGAGGTCGCCGCGGCTGCGCACGGTGACGATCGGCGACGGGTCGGCGCGGTGCAGGCGATAAACGGTGACGCGCGTGTCCGCGTCGAGAAAGACGATCTCGCTGCCCGTGCCGAGTAAGAGGGATGCGGCGAACCGGCCGCCTTCGCGAGCGCTGCGCGGCAGCGTGCGCGCGAGCGAGGCTTCCAGTTGCGCCTGCGTCCCGCTGAGCTCGTTGGAGAGCGTGCGGATGTAGACGCCGAAAGCGAGCAGCGCTCCGGCGACCAGCACGGCGACGAGCACGAGCGATATTTCTACCGCCGCGAGTGTCCGGATGCGCCGAGCGAGCCGGGTCGTCACGGGCTCGCCGCTCGCAGCGAGTATCCCGCGCCACGCAGCGTCTGGATGAGCTTGACCGGCTCGCCGCTGTCGATCTTCGCCCGCAGAAACGACACGTAGGTTTCGACGGTATTGGGAATCACGTCACGGTCGACGCCCCACACCAGATCGAGCAGCTGCGACCGGGTGAGGACCTCTTCGGCATGCTCGGCAAAAACGCGCAGCAAGTCGAACTCGCGCGGGGAAAGCTCGATCCGTCGATTGCCGCGATGGACGGTCCGGCTCGACGCGTCGATGCTCAAGTCGGCGTAGCTGAACGTTTCGTGCTGCTCGATTCGAGGGCGGCGCAGCAGGGTCCGAAGGCGCGCGACGAGCTCCTCTAAATCGAACGGCTTGGCGACGTAATCGTCGGCGCCGGCGGAGAATCCGGCGAGCTTCTCGCCGATCTCGGTGCGGGCGGTCAACATCACGACGGGCGCGGTCGTGAGCCGCCGGATTTCGGGCAGCAGCGCGAAGCCGTCTTTGCCGGGTAACATGACGTCGAGCACGATGAGGTCGGGGGGCCAGCTCTCCAACAGGGGAAAGGCGGCCGACCCCTCGGCGACGCTGCGCACGGCGAAGCCGGCTTGTTCCAGCCCGTATTCCAGCAACTGTCGAAGCGCCCGCTCGTCATCGACGATGAGGACGCGCGCCGGCTCGGCCGCCGGGACCGTTCTCAGACTCACTCCAGGATTAAAAACCCACGCTTTGGCTACAATCGGACCAGTCATGAAACGCAGGGACGCCCTCTCGAGACGACTCTTCTCTGCGGTGTTCGCCATCCTAGCCGTCAGTGGCTGCGGCGCGAAGCCGGCGGCCGAGACGTCACCGGCTCCGTACGTCGGCACAAGCGTAGCGTCCTACGGCGATATCGAGCCGGCGCGACAGCTCGCCGGGGTGATCGCGCCCTATCAGGACGTGGCCATTCAAAGCTCGCTCACCGAGCCCACCGACGCCGTCTACGTCCGCGAAGGCGATCGCGTGGATAAGGGCCAGCTCCTCGCGATGCTCGACACCGCAGATCTCCAGGCGCAGCTGCAATCGGACATGGCGACCGCGAACAGCGACCACGCCAACACGGTGCATACCGTCTATCAGGGCGGTCTTACGATCGCCCAAGGAGTCGACACGCTGCG
>JASHOM010000073.1 GCA_030041115.1 Vulcanimicrobiota bacterium
ACAAGACCTTTTCTGCGCCGGCCGTCGTAATGCTGAAGACGGTGCCGTCACCGTGTTTGCCGCCGCCTGCCGTCGTACCGTAGAGCACGCCGCCCAGAACGGCTATGCTTCCTAAGGGGTAACTGCCGTCGTTGCGGTGAGGGTACGCAGCAAAGCTGTGCAGCACTTTCTCCGCCCCTCCTAATGTGACGCTGAAGACCGTGCCGGTGCCGTATTTGCCGCCCTCGTCCGTCGTGCCGTAGAGAACGCCGTTTGCTTCGACGAGCCCTGCGTCCGGAAGAGCACCGTCGGCGCCGTTGCCGAAACTGTGCAGCACTCGCTCCGAGCCTCCCGTCGTGATCTTGAAGACGGTTCCGCACCCGAAATCGTGCGGCTCGCAGTATCTCCCACCGGTCTGCGTCGTGCCGTAGAGCGTGCCATTTACGTCAAGCAGTTGCGCTACGGGACTGCTGCCGTCGCGGGAACCCCCGGCGAAGGAATGCAACACCTTTTCGGCGCCGCCTGTCGTGATGCTGAAGACGATCCCGCATTTGACGTACCCCGAAGAGCAAAAATGCGAGCCTCCATTAAATGTCGTGCCGTACAGGATTCCACCCACGCCGATCAGGCCTGCGGCAGGAAAACTGCCGTCATCGGCGCTGCCGAAGCTATGCAAGACTGTCTCCGCACCGTCTGCCGTGACCTTGAAGACGGTCCCATAACCAAGGCCGCTGCTGTTGCGATATGCGCCGCCGTAAGCCGTCGTTCCGTAGAACGCGCCGTCCTTGCCGATCACATCAGCCTTTGGCGTATTCCCGTCGGGAGGATCGCCGAAACTGTAAAGCACCCGATAGGACGACGCTGCCATCGCGTTGCTCTGGGGGACCGCGCCCGGGGCGCTGACCGGTGGCTGTAATCCACCACAGCCCGCAAGCAATGCCGCAGCCGCGCCGATGCTCAACACGCAGCGACTAGAAGCTAAGGCGTTCATGTACGGTGCTTCGCCTCGACCGGGAGGTTCCCATCCGAGCGATCGTTTACAAGCGTGGGTTTCTGCGGTAGCCTTACGCAATGACCCTGACGGACTCGGCAAGCGATGCGCAGTTTCTGATGCACGGGAGCACCGTCATCGGTCCGCTGGGAATCGAAGCGGCATAAATTTGGAACGTCGCGACCGCTGGCTTTGGGTCGCGCTAGCCTTGCTCGTGGCCGGCGTCATGATCCGCGCTGCGCTCTACTTCCCGTTGGCGATGTACCAATTCGATTCGGATGCGGTTCTTTCGGGACTCTGCGCCTTTCGTATCGCGGAGGGCCACTTGCCGGCATTCTTTCCCGGCGGTAGCCGTTTGGGCGCGGCCAGTTGCTACGTCGCGGCCGCCTGGTTTCATTTGTTCGGTCCGGGTCGCGTCGGTCTAGCTCTAACCGGATTGACTTGGAGCACGCTTTACCTGGTTTTCACGCTCCTTTTCCTGCGGGCGACGCTATCGCCACGACTCGCGTGCGTGGCATACGTCTTCGCGGTCGTTCCGTCCGAGCAGTTCATGACCGCGACATACGCACCGTGGGCCTACGGCGAAATCATGGCGTCGTGCGCAGCCACGCTCTGGCTCGCGGCGCGGTGGCGGAACGACGGTTCACTCCGGCAGCGCGTAGGATTCGGATTGAGTGTCGGCATCGGCCTGTGGTTTTCGCTGGAGACTCTCATGACGGTGCTGCCCGCGGTCGGCTGGATCGCGCTAAAGCGCGGTAAATCCATGATTAACGAATCCGTCGAGGTGGTGCCGGCCGTCGTCGCCGGGGCTTTACCGTTGCTGCTCGGAAACGCCGCGACCGGATTCGCGACATTCACGCAAAACTGGGCTTCTCGTCCGGTTCCTAATGCTGCGCAGTTCTTCAGCAACTTCACTTGGGTTCTTTCCTACAACCTCCCAAATCTGCTCTTTGGGTCGTCAGGCTGGTGGTCCGGGACAAGTCTGCTTATGGCGGCGTATACCGTTGCCGGCGTCGGGTTTGCCATTGCGGTACGTCGAAGCCGCGATGACCGATCGGGTGCAAATGAAACGCGCGAGGCGGCGCAGTTGCTGGCGCTCGTGCTTGCAACGACGGTTTTGATCTTCAGCCTCGCAAACGCCGGTTCGGTACGCGGCTGGACGGACCGGTACGTTGCGCCGTTTTACGTCGTCGTTCCTCTGTTTCTCGGCATCGGAGTCGCGACGTTGTGGAGCTGGAGCCGGCTAATCGCCGTCGTTTGCACCGCGGCTCTGCTGGTCCCCAATCTGCTGCTGTACGGGCTCCCTGGTACTGCGCTACGCAACCTGCTGACGGCCGAGCTGCGCGATGACGAACGCTTACGCGCGTTGCTGGCGCAGCGCGGTGTGCGCCTGGTCTATGGAAATTACGTCTGGGCGTATCATTTGAATTTCGACACGCATAACCGCATCGTCGCCGTTTCGAGATTTGCCGGCGATGATTATCTTAACTACGGGGTTGCGCTGGGCACAACGCCGGTGCGCTGGGCCGGTATGGGAAATCGGGATGAAATCCGGACGTGGGCAAATGCCGCGCACGCACGCGGCTCGATCACGATGGACGGTCCTCTATACGTGTTTATTGCAGATCGCCCGGCACCAAACGCGGCGCGGCTGTTGACGGAGCTGCGAAGTGCGCCGCGATAGCATTTTCGCTGAGTTGGAGCAGCTCGAAATACGTTTGAGAGGCTCTCGATTTTGGGAGACGGTACTCGGTGAAAATCATCCCAAGTGTGGCTAGGCCGGGGCCCGGGCGCGGCGAACGTCTTTAGCCGCTGATCTGTTCCGCTACGGAGGCATGACGCATGAAGACGTTCGCTCACTGTGCGCTTAGTACCGGTGCCGCGGCGGCCTTGCTGGCCGGATGTGGCGGATCGCAGCCGCCGACCGGCGCTCCCGGAGCGATGCCGCAAAGCTTCGCACGCGGGCCGCATGGCGATGGTGCCTCGTCGTGGATGCTGCCGGAAGCGAAATCGGGTGACCTGCTATACGTTTCCGATCGCTCTACGTCCAAGGTCTATGTCTACACGTATCCGCAGGGAAAGCTCGTTCGGAAACTCAGCGGCTTCATTAGCCCGGACGGTGAATGCGCCGACAAGAACGGGAACGTCTTTATTTCTGATAACGGCAACCAGGACATCGTCGAATACGCTCACGGCGGCTCCTCGCCCAAAGCGCTTCTCGAGGATAGAGATTTAGAGCCCGAGGCGTGTGCGGTTGACCCTCAAAGCGGTGATCTCGCTGTTACAGACGAGGAGCAGAGCACCGCCTCTCCGGCCACGGTCTCAATCTTCAGGCACGCGACGGGCAGTCCGACCCTCTACCAAAGCTCGCTGGGCAACTTCTCATACTGCGGTTACGACGACAAAGGGAATCTCTTCCTCGACGGAACCAACGGGTACTTCAGTGGCTACGAAACCACTCTCGCCGAGCTGCCAAAAGACAAAAAACGGTGGATTGACTTCCAGGTGGATGAATGGTTGGCTTATCCCGGTGGCGTGCAGTGGAATGGCAAATACCTTGCGGTTGGCGACCAAGAAAATAAGATCTATCGATTCTCCGTTAGCAACGGTAAACTGAGGAAGGTGGGTCAAACGTCGCTTGGAAGTGTAGATCGGGTCTTGCAGTTCCTCATCGCGGGTGACGATGTCATCGGCGGCAGCCTCGACTCGGGCACCGTCGACGTGTGGAGCTACCCCATGGGCGGTAGACCCCTAAACAAAATTAGCGGATTCGAGCAACCGGTTGGAGTAGCGATCAGCGGCGCCATCTAGACAAGATGGAAGGGGGGACGAACGCGCGCCGGCCCGCGAGCGTAGGTCCACGCTCGGCGGGTCGCAGGCTGCCTCTCGTTCGTAGCGTAAAAGACGAGCGCTAGCAGAGCTGCGCAAGGTGTTGCGCAAGCTGGGAGCGCTAACGACCGCCGCAAGCCTGATCTCGTTCCCCCGGGATAGCTCGCGGCCGGCAGCGAAGCGCTCGTAGTTGCGATCTTTCAGTCCGCGGGGTAGAAGCAGATGGGCACCTTCGTTTTCAGTCGTCGCGCGCTTAGCATCGGCGCAGTTGCACTATTGCTCGGTGGTTGCGCCGGATCGCAGCCGTCGATCGACGCGCCGGGCGCGATGCTGGAAAAACGAGCCGTACTGTCTGCTTCCACGCACTCCGACCTTGCCCGATCCTATCGCGTTCTCCACAGCTTCGGACAGGGCTCCGACGGATCGGAACCGCAAGGAACGCTGCTCGATGTGAGCGGCACGTTGTACGGCGTAACCTCTTCGGGAGGGTCGAATGCCAAAGGTACCGTCTTCAGCATGACGACGAGCGGCATCGAACAAGTGCTGTATAGCTTCGACGGCGGCACGGATGGTGAGTTCCCCAACTCAGGCGTAATCGAAGTCAACGGCACGTTATACGGTACGACTAAGCTCGGCGGTGCGTACGCCGGGTCTTACGGTGGAGGAACCGTTTATAGCATCAGCGCGTCGGGCGTGGAAACGGTGCTGCACAGCTTCGGCGATGGTCGCGACGGTGAGATGCCGGAGGGGCCGTTGATCTACGTGAACGGGGCGCTCTACGGCACCACGATCGAAGGTGGCAAGTACGGCCTCGGAACTCTCTTCAGTATCACGGCGAGCGGCACGGAGCACGTGGTGCACAGCTTCGGCAAAGGTAACGACGGTTCGCACCCGGTTGGGAGCTTGCTCGACGTAAACGGTAGGCTATACGGCACGACTCAGAAAGGCGGCAACTCGCAATGCTACGGTGGCGGCTGCGGGACGGTCTTTAGCAGTACACTGCGCGGCGCCGAGAAAGTCCTGTACAGCTTCAGCGGTAACCCCGATGGCGACGATCCCAGCGCGGGATTAATTGACGTTGGCGGCACGCTCTACGGCACGACTCAGTACGGCGGCACGTACACGGGATATGCGCAGGGCACGGTCTTTAGCATTACGCTGAGCGGTACGGAGAAAGTGCTGCACAGCTTCGGTGGCGATCGGGACGGTTGGAATCCCAGCGAGAGCTTGGTCGATGTGAAGGGCATGCTCTACGGCACCACGTGGAACGGACCGGGAAATTGTGGCGACTGTGGAACGATCTTCAGCGTCAATAGAGTCGGCAAAGAGCAAGTGCTTCTGGGCTTCGATTCTTACGCGCACAGGCGAGGTCGAATACCGCTCGGCTTGATCAATATCAATGCGACGCTTTACGGTGTGGCGTTCGTCGGCGGAAGGTACGGGTACGGAACGGCTTTCACGTTTGAGCCGTAAGCGCTTCACGCTTCCGCGCTACCCTCAGAGCGGTGAGCCCCAGCACTTCGGTCGCAAGTCTAAGCCGATCAGGTCGCGGCCCCGGTGCGACCGTCCATCCTCGGTGTTCACCCCAGCCTTTTCGAGCACCGGCGCGCCTTTGAGGCCGCATCGCGCGGGCCGGTGCTGTGACTCACGGCCCGGCAGTTTCGCAGCCTAGCTCGATCATTCGGGCCGGTGCGAAGGGGCCGCGCCCGAGGCGCTGGAAGGCCTTGCGCGAGCTCAGCTACACGCCAACGTCGATGAAGTATCCGTATAGCTTCGACAAAGGACTATCTCGGAGCGCAAGCACTCTCGGGGCGGCTTCCAACGCGCGATCGAGAGGTGAGCCGCCCTGCCGCCGGCCGCTGAGGCCGCTTCATCGAGAGGCAGCAGCATGAAAGCCTTAGCCCTTAATCGCTTCACGCTTACGATCGGCGTAGCAGCTACGTTGCTCGCAGCCTGCGGCGGCTCGCAACCGCCGCTCGGCGCGCCGGGAGCGATGGCACAACCTCTGTCTGCCGGAGGTACAGGACACCGATTGCGTGCCGATCATGCGTATCTTACGCTTTACAGTTTCGGTGGATCGGGAGACGGCACGCATCCATCTGCGGCGCTCATCGACATCAACGGCACGCTCTATGGAACGACCGTCTACGGGGGCTCTGATAACGCTGGAACCGTCTACGCGATGACCAACACAGGCGAGGAAACGCTGCTCCACACTTTCGGCAGCTCGGGAGACGGCGTTCAACCCGAGGCGGGGCTCATAGACATCAAGGGCACGCTCTACGGCACGACGAGAGCAGGAGGTGCTAATTACCTGGGTACGGTCTTCAGCGTCACGACCGAAGGCACGGAAAAAGTGCTTCACAGCTTCGGCTATAACCAAGCCGACGGCGTTTGGCCTTACGCAGGTCTCATCGACGTAAAGGGCGCGCTCTACGGTACGACGCAGCAAGGCGGCCCGTACCCCTGCGGCTACTCCTTTGGCTGCGGGATAGTCTTTAGCGTTACGATGGGCGGCTTGGAGAAGGTACTCTATAGCTTCGGCAAACATCGTCACGACGGCACGTTACCCGACGCAGGCTTGGTCGAGGTAAGTGGTTCCTTCTACGGCACCACACCTTACGGAGGTAAGTACGGGCGCGGTACGGTCTTCGCCATCAGCGCGTCCGGAGAGGAGAACGTAGTGTATAGTTTCGGGGCCAGCGGCTCCTCCGACGGCACGTCCCCTTTGGCGGGGTTAACCGACGTAAAGGGCGTGCTCTACGGCACGACCAATGGAGGCGGCGCGTATCACAGCGGTACGGTCTTCAGCATCACGACGGGTGGCGCGGAGAAATTGGTGCATAGCTTCAACGGAAGTGGGGGCAGTTGGCCGACCGCAGGCCTGATCGACGTAAAGGGTGTGCTCTACGGCACGACCTCTCAAGGCGGCACCTATAACGACGGTTCGGTCTTCAGCCTCACGACGGACGGCAACGAGACGGTGCTGCACAGCTTCGGCAAACGAACCGACGGCAAATCCCCCCAAGCAAGTCTCATAGCGGTAAATGGCGTGCTCTATGGCACCACCTATAAGGGAGGCACGAACCACCGTCGTTCGGGCGGTGACGGAACTGTCTTCGCCTTGAGGCCCTAGGAGCCTGAAGGCCATGGTCGTTTTCGGATTCGGCACGGGCGGACCGAAGACGGAAAGTCGCGTTTCGAACTGCGCCAGATACGGCGGCGCGCGCTCTGGTGCCTGGCGATTTCCGTCAAGCGATATGTTCTTTTCATTCGCGGCAGGCAGCCGCACCCCGACGCGGGGAGGCTCGGGAAGCGTAACGGGAGCGTGACGTCGCTTCCCTGGGATAGAGCCGAGGGCGTCGCGAACGCTTCGAGCTAGCGATCCGAACAGGCTTCAAGGAGTCGCCGCGCATGAAAGACATCGCTCTTCGCCGCTACCTGCTGACTATGAGCAGCGCGGCGGCATTGCTCGCCGGATGCGGCGAATTGCAGCCGATGATCGGTGCGCCCGGCGCGATGCCGCAAAGCCGTGCGATCGCCATGCACGTCGAGCGCGGCGGATCGTGGATGCTGCCGGAAGCAAGCGGCGAGAACTTGCTCTACGTAACGAACCTTACTGGCGTAAGCGTTTACTCGTATCCACAAGGAAACCTCATGGGATTCCTTGATGACCCCGCGTACCCGGGATCAGACTGTTCCGACGCGCAGGGTGACGTTTACATTGCAGACGGTAGTTCGGTCTTCGAGTACGCGCACGGCGGCTCCAAGCCGCTTCGAATCTTGTCCGACCCCGCCGGAGCAGCCAGCTGCGCCATCGATCCTACGACCGGCGACCTAGCGACCGCGGGAGGCATCGGGTCTAGCTACGGTGGGGTTGAGATTTATACGAATGCAAGGGGCTCTCCGACCCATTACTCCGATCCGGAGTTCCGTTTTTACGACTTTTGCGCTTACGATAATAAGGGCAACCTATTTGTCGATGGAACGAGCGTGCACCATCACCGGTTCATCTTAGCGAAGCTTCCAAAGCGTAGCGATGCGCTTCAAATGATGAAGTTGGATCAGTACATCCGCTGGCCCGGAAGCGTGCAGTGGGACGACCTGCATCTCGCCGTCGGTGCTTTTAGCACACCAATAATCTACCGATTCAAAATCGCCGGAACCGACGCGACAGAGATAGGCAAGACTCAGCTGGGTGCCCCGGCTCGGCACATCTATGCGTTTGTCACTCAGGAGAAGACGCTCGTGGCGGTCGGAGAATGGTCACACCATCGTTCGCCCTATACTGCTCTTTTCTTCAAGTATCCGGACGGCGGTTCGCCTACGCGCTCCATCACGAAGGATCTGGACAGCCCACGAGGCGCAGCCGTGAGCCTCGCCCCGTCGCGCTAAGCGGGGGCCCTGCCGTCGTCGCGATTGCATCGCGGCGTAGCCGAGCTTTGCGGCCTTAGCTCGCGCAGCCGCGCGCTTCGATCGCGCAGCAGCAAAGCGTCCTCGACGGCTGAGCAGGCCAAGCAGGCGTCTCGTCTTTGCAGCCGTATCTCCTATGCGGTGGCGGCTACTGCAGCGGCGGTGGCGTACCACTACTAACATCCGTCGACGGCTTGGCCAAGATTCCAAGCCTGCAGTCGGCCCCTCTTATCAAAGCGAGCTGACACGACGTCGCCGCTGATAGAGCAAATCCCAAGCCATCTTGTAAACGCTCCCACATTCACCGCACTGGGAAGCGCTGCGCAGACCGATCGAGAGGTAAGGGCGCTCGCTCCGCTGGGATAGAACTGGCTCTCGCCGAACGTCCTTAGCCGCCAATCCGTTCCGCTTTTGGGAGACCCCACCGATGATCGCTCTCGCTGGTAGCTGCTCCACCCTTTGCATCGGTGCCATAGCATTCGCACTTGCGGCGTGCGGCGGATCGCGGCCGCCCATCGCCGCATCGGGCGCGTTATCGCTGGCGCCGAGCGCCCGAGACTCGGTCAAGAGGTCGGGGCGCCTCATTTACGCTACGGGGACCTGCATTGACTCCAAAGCAGAGGTCTTCGTTACAGGCCCCGGCTGCAGCGGATCAGAGTCGCTCAGAGGGAGCATACGAGCGGCGGCATAAAATTATCAAGGACGGCGTGTCGTATGCAAACAGCATAGTCTTCGATCAGCGCGGAAATATGTATGTCGGAAACAACCTTGGAGCGTACAGCCAGCAGTCATTCGTCGCCGTTTATCGACCCGGACGAAAAACGCCATGGCGAGCGATCACGGACGGACTCTACTATCCTGAAGGCCTTGCCATTGATGGCGAGGGCACCTTGTACGTCGCGAACTTGATCAACGCTAAATCGGGATGCGGGGACATCGAAGAATATCGCACGGACCAAGGCAAGCCGTTTCGGACTATTACAGATGAGATCAATGGACCGACAGGGTTGACGTTTGCGAACGGCCGACTTTACGAAGACAACGCGGGCGTCAACGCGTGCAAATCGAACTTTCCCGTGATTCTCGAGTTTCCACTCGGGTCGGTAAAAGCGTCAAAGAACACCATCTCGACCTTCCGAAGCCCGATCGGTCTCGCGTATTACCCGCCGGAGGTGCCTTAGAAGAATGACTCGTAGTCATGCTGCGATCGCTCTCAGCGTCGCAGCCTCATTACTAGCTGGGTGCGGCGGATCGCAGCCGCCGATCGGTCCGCCCGGCGCGATCGCCCAAGGTCGCGGCGTAGCCGCGAGCATCGCCGAGTCGAAAATGCTACCCGAAGCGAAGGGCGATCTGATGTACGTTTCTCAAGCGTCCGGCGCGGTCTACGTGTTCTCGTATCCAGACGGTCGAAGCGTCGGATCTCTCATAGGCCTCGAAGGCAACCCGGACGGCGTGTGCTCCGATCCCGCCGGCCACGTTTTTGTGACCGAGTTTCCTAACGTTATTCAGGAGTATGCGCGTGGTAGGAAGTTGCCGATCGCCACGCTGGAGCGTCCGGGCGAGCCGGAGGAATGTTCAGTGGACTCGACCACCGGAGACCTTGCCGTAGGAATCTACACCTATAACTCGCACTCTACCGGCGTCGCGGTCTTCCATCACGCGCGCGGGCATCCAACGTTCTACACAGATCCAAGCTTCAGGCAAATGACGGCCTGCAGCTATGATAACAACGACGACCTGTTCGCGGCCGGTGTAAGCAGCAAGATGGTATCTTCTAAGGAAGCGGAACTCGCGCTTGCGGAGCTCCCTGCGGGAGGCTCCAAATTTATCGACATTAAATTAAAACAGATCCTCATTGATACAGTTAACCAGCACATCGAATGGTACGGCGGCAAGCTAGCAATCGGCGAAGGTACCCGCTATGCAACGCAGTACTCGATCTACCAAATGACGATTTCTGCGAGGAGAGCGCAGCTTGTCGGCGAGACTCAGCTCGATCTAGGTGCTGACAAGGTTAGCGGCGATACAGCGTTCTTCATCCAAGGTGGCAGAATCGCCGTGACCGTGGAGAGTGGTGATCAGAGCCAAGTACTCCTTTGGCCTTATCCCAAAGGTGGAGGGGATAAAAGTAGTACGAAAACGTTTGGCAACCAATACGCTGACGGCGTGACCGTTAGCGTTGCGCATCACCGGTAGCCCGCCGCGATCGCGGCGCGGGCGGGCTTACTACGGATCGAGTCGAGCGCTAGGGGGTGACGGCGACTCCGTTAAATCCCGCGCTGATTTGCTCATATTCGGTCGGTACCGTACTCGCCGTGAGCGGGTAGGGCATCGAGTACACGAATCCCCCTTCTGATGAGACCCACAGCGTCGTCTCGCTACTCTGCATCGCCAGTTCCGCGAGATTACCGATTCCCGGGATCGTTACCGTCACCGACGGCGTCTTCGCTCCGGGCGGAAAGACGTCGATCCGATCGGCCGCAGATTCAACGACGATGATGTTCCCGGCAGTATCAACCAGTAATCCTTGAGGCTGATCGATCCTGATGCCCAGATGCCGTTTGTGTGTCAGCCCTGGTCCGAATTCGGCGATGGAACCGCTGACTTTACCACGGTATGCCACGTAGAGATTGCCTTGCCCGTCTTCGGCTATTCCATCTGTTTCTGACCCTAAACGCTGCTGCGCTATCACATGGTTATGGCCGGCGTTGAACTCTAGGACATGTCCTTCTCCGGCCCAATTGTTCTGACCCGATACGAAGACGTGCCCTGTCGAATCGGCTAGTGGATATAACGCTCTGCCCACTTTCGAGTACGTCACCGACGGGGAAGTTGAGCCATACGGGTAGACCGTGACGGAGCCCCAGCCGTAGCTGAGATGCGGCTCGTTAGCGACGTAGAGAGATTTCTTGGAGTCGACGCTTAATCCCAACGGCCTGTCGACGCCGTTGGTGATCGAGCCGATCTGTGGCTGATTTGGTCCCGTGAGGGGGAAGATATCAATGGAGCTTGGATAGTCGTTAGCGACATACAGCAGGGGCTGACTGCTTTGTGGGTAGGGGGGAAGCGGAAACGATGCGAGTGGCGACATCGCGCCGCCGGGCAAGGGCGATGAAGCCGCGTCCCATTGCAGTTGCGGGAAGGCGGTTTGCCCGACCTGCTGCGATCCGCTGCAGCCTGCAAAGAGCGCAGCCGCGCCGATTATGAGCGCTAAGCGAGCGAAGTAAGCCATGAGCGATGCCTCTCGAAACTAAACGGATGAGCGGCTGGGCAGGTTCGCCCGTGCGGCGCTGCCGCCCTGTATACCGCAGGCAAGCCGCAGGAGGCACCAGGTATCGCCTACCTTTCGCCGCAGTTACCCTAGATAGTTAACTGTTTTCCGCGCCCGAATCGTCTCAAAAGCAGCGGAACCGGAACTGCTAGGGTGCTTATGCAATATCGGCGCATTCAGCGCCAAAGGTTCTTATCCGCCGCTTCGTCCGGCATCCGGGGGCATCGCAGATGATTATCGCAGCTCGCTACACGTTCAGCGTTAGCCTCGCCACGGCGATGCTCGCCGGGTGCGGGGGTTTGCAGCCACGGATCGGCGCGCCAGGTGCGACGCCGCAGAGTCACGCGATCGCGACGCACGCCGATCGCGGCGAATCATGGATGCTGCCGGAAGCGAAGAGCGAAAACCTTATCTATGTAGCGAGTGAACCGACCGCCGTACTGTCGTATAATACGGGTAAACTGGTTGGCACCATCGCCGCAGGTTATGATGGCGTGTGCTCCGACGCTGCCGGAAACGTCTTTTTCGTTGGTCCCAACAGTAGCGTAGTGGAATATAGCCACGGCGGTACTACGCCGATCGCGACGCTCTATCTCCCCGGGAAGTATCCCTCTGCGGTCGGCTGTGCGAGTGACCCTACTACAGGTAATTTAGCAGTTACCTACGATACAGAATATCAAGGAGGTTCAGCGGAGAACGTTGCCGTCTTTAAGGACGCGGGAGGAACGCCAACCGTGTATCAAAGCGGCATTTACTCCCAGTTCTGCACGTACGACGATCAGGGCAACTTGTTTGCCGATGGCTACGTTGGGCGCAGTGAAGTGGGCCTTGCCGAGCTTCCTAGCGGCGGCAGTTCGTTCTCGGATTTTAGCCTTGATCAAGGAACCGGCGGTAGTCCTTGGGCCATTTTTTGGGACGGCAAGTATCTATCCGTTGAAGGGGTATCGACCCGTTCGGTAGTGTTCTCGCGCGTCGAAGTTGTAGGTTCGATAGCTAAGGTTGTCCGGACGATCCATATTGCCGGTAACTTACGACACGTAAGTGCGTCCTGGTTCGTAGCTGATGAACTACTTATTCCATACGGCCCGCTTGGGCATGGTAGAATCGGTTTCTGGCGATATCCAACGGGCGGTAAAGCTACGCATACTTTCACGCAAAGAGACTTTGGTGAGCAGCTTTACTATCCGCAAGGGATCGCTATTTCAATCGCAGCATCGCAGAAGCTTGCGCGAGGCCGCATCGCACTAGGCGCTTATCGCTAAGCACGACCGGCTCGGAAACGTTGTTGCACGGGTTCAGAAATCTGGCGGAGCGTACCCACTTGCTGGCCTCGTCAACGTCAACGGAATGCTCTATGGGACGACTTCGACCGGCGGACCGCTCGGCAACGGAACTTTTCATCGCATAAGTCCGAGCGGCAACGAGAAAGTGCTCTAGTCTTTCGGTCTTCATACGTCCGGTATCGCTGGATCGCTTCCGCCGCCGGCGACTGCCTGGGGATCGCATGTGCCCTTTACCACTGGGATGCTCCTATCCTCCGCGCTCAGTGCCAAATTCAGACAAAACGCTAGGCGCAGGGGGCGCGGTGATGTGTTTGCAGGAAGCCTCGCTGAACGGATGCCACGAGCCGTTGAGTCGTCGTTTCACCACTTCATCAAACGTACCGTGACTGCCGATGCTATAGGTCTCGCGAAATCGACTTCCGCTAAGAGCTGACCCCGGCGCTGGGCTGCCTTCGAACGTGAAACCGTCCGAGGAGTGAAAGGCTGACGCAAAAGCAGTCGAGCCCGACTGCGTTTCCCACCAGACTTTCTTGTCCGTTGCGTATCCGTCGTACTGGTCGCCCTCAAAGCCAGAAGCTCTTTCGCTCCAGTGGAAGACATTATCCGGAGCAACCGACACTTCGCAGCTCCAGAATCCGACGACTTGCTGCCACCAAGCCATTTTCCCGGAGAGTACGTGCGCGACTGCGGGCACCGGCCTGGCCGTACTCAGCAACGATGCGCCTAAGGCAACTGAAGCAAGAATCCGGGAGGTTCGCATGTGAGGCTAGGCGCCGCTACGAACGGGCTGCTCGTTGACAACGCGGCTTTGCGGCATCGCGGCTGGCGCGCCGGCCGGCGCCTCCGATCTGCCACCGCACCCTGCGAGCAGCGCCGCAGCAGCGCAGATGTTTAGCGCGTCGCGACCCCAACGATGTTCCTCATCTTGCATGTTCTTTGGTGTGGGAAAGTCGTTCAGCCATGCGCTCCCGCGCTCACAACGACGGCGGTGGGCATGTCCAGGCCATTAATGACCTTGCTGAGCTTCGCCCCCTTTGGATAGCTGTAGAAGAGGACCTGTCCGCTGCGCTTACTCCGTCTGTTTGGTGCAATCAACACGTTACCATCGATAAAGAATTGGAAGACGGAGTGCGATTTGTGCAGTGTCAAGGCCGACGCGACGCGCCCGTTTGAGGAATCGACGCGATAAACCGACGGTGTGATGTTCTCGCCTTGGGCAGAGCCGACCGCCAGAAGCTTGCCATCCCATTGGACGCCCCCAGGCTGTTGAATATCCTGTCCATACTTCCAATGAACGAGAATCTGTTTGAGGGTCTCACCATGCTTGGGAAGTCGCACAAGCGCAACGTTGCCCTTGCTGGTGGTTCCGTCGGCATAGAGCTCGCCGGCAGGATCGTATCCACAGTAGTCAAAGAAGCCGATCGCCGAATCTTTGAAGGTGTGAGGAGAGCCC
>JASHOM010000074.1 GCA_030041115.1 Vulcanimicrobiota bacterium
TCGGTGAAGGTGCCGCCGACGTCGATTCCCACGCGTAACGCGCGATGCTGCGCCATGAGGCGCCTTTCGGCGCCGAGCGCGTCAACGCATCGTTAGCTCACATGGAAACCGCCTCACCGCCGTCGTGTCCGCAAGGCGCTGCAGCTCAAAACGTGACGCTGTTCGTGCCGTTGGCCGGATTGCAGTCGGAGCCTTGCACCGTCCGAATGCGAAAGTGCACGGTCGTCGTTCCGGGACCGGCATCGGTCGATCGCGACCAGTTGAAGGCAAAGCTGTACGATTGTCCCGGCGCAAGCGGCGGGATGCCGCGTTCGTTGCGTTTTTGACGGTCGATGTAGATGTCAACGAACTGCAGCGTGTTTGAGGCCTGTTTTTGACTGCCCAGGTTGGTGACGGTACCGGCGATGTCGTACGTGTTGATCGAACCGTTCGTCGTGACGTGCTTCACGGCGACCGAGGTGATCGCCGGATTGGGGCCGGCGCAAACGGCGGCCGATCCGGCCGAAGGCGCGAGCGCAAGGACGGCAACGGCGGCGAGGGAGCGGATCATCGACAGTTCCTCCATAGCGAAGATGATCTTCATACTTACCCCGGCTGCGGGAGGGTTAGACCGCCGGGCAAGTCCTCTTTTGGGCGGTGGGCGGGAAGACGGGCGAAACATTCCTGTTTCGGCCGGTGTAACCGGCTCATGAAACACCGTACGCTTGCCGCCGTCGCGGCCGCACTCTTCTTGGTTACTCCGCTGCGCGCACCCGCGCAGAGCACTGCGAGCGAGCAGATTGCCGCGCTCCAAACGCAGGCGGTCGCGCGGTTCCTGGCCGCTTCACCGGAGACGGCAACGTTTCTCGGCGATTATAGCCATGACGGCGACTGGAGCGATCAATCTCCCGCCGGTCTGGCGCGCTTCAAGACGATGCTCGCCGCCTACGAAAGCCGGATCGGCGCGATCGACATGACCGGCGCGACGCTCGAAGATCGCGACGACGTCGCGCTCATGCGGGCCTTTGTCGTTCAACAGCGGCGAATGCTCGCCGAGCAGGAGGAGGGGAAGGACCCGTCGGGGCCGCCGCTCACCGTCGTGGGCGTCATCTTCACGATGGTTCTGCACAAGGACGAGCAGGATCAAGCCGTTTGGTGGGACCACGTGATCTCGCGACTCGAGAAGGCTCCGGCCTGGATGGCCGAACAGCGCGCGCTCATCACGCACCCGGGCAGATTGCAAGCGCAAGTCGCGGTCCAGCAGTTGGCGATGGCTCCGGCCTTCTTCAACTTCGTGCTGACGCCGATGGCCGCCGGGCTTCCGGCCGACCAGAGGGCCCGCTTCGTCGCGGCGCGCGATGCCACGGTTGCGGCGATCGTTGCCTGGAACAAATGGATGAGCGATAACGCGGCGAGCTGGCCGATCAATTACGCGATGGGCGCCGAGGCCTACAACCAGATGCTGCACGACGAACTGCTGTTGCCCTACGATGCCGGCCGGATCGCGGCGATCGGAGAGTCCACGTTGGACGCGGCGCTGACCGCCGAACGCGAAATCCGGGACGAAGCGAAAGCTCGGGGAGTCGATCTCTCCGATCCCATACAGGCGGCTGCGAACGGCGGCGGCCTGACGCCGGCGACGAGCCAAGCGCAGTTCGCCTTCTTCCGCGCGCAACTCGAGACGCTGCGCGCATTCATTGCCGCCAAACGAATCGTCACGATTCCGTCGTACGTCGGCACGATGAGGGTCGTGCCGACCCCGTCGTTCTTATTGCCGATCTTGCCCGGGGCGTCGATGAATCCACCTCCGATCCTTTCCAAGGAGGTCGACGGCATCTACTTCATCCCGCCGCCCAATCCGCACATGGAGAAAGCCGCGACGACCGGGGCAATTTTCGAGGACTTCGATCGCGATCGCGTGCTGATGACCAGCGGGCACGAAGGCTTTCCCGGCCACTTCCTGCAGCTCTCGATTGCCAAACACAACCCCGACCCGGTGCGGCGGCTCGCCTTCGACGGCGTCTTTGCGGAGGGCTGGGCTTTCTATGAGGAGGCCCTTCTCGAGCGGGACGGCCTGTATGGAAACGATCTCGACGGTCGCTACGCGGTCGCGCAGTTCGAACGTTTGCGCGGCGCGCGCGCGATCGTCGACGTGAGGCTGGCAACGGGCGAGTGGAGCTACGAGCAAGCCGTTGCGTGGTTCACGCGCAACGCCGGCGTCGATAGGGCGACCGCGGCCGGCGAAGTGAGCCGGTTCGCGCTGGGTCCGGGACAGGCATTCGACTACGCCGTCGGCAAGGCGCAGATCGAAGCCCTCCTGGCGCAATACAAAGCGAAGAAAGGAAGCGCTTTCGATCTCGAAGCCTTTCACGACGACCTGCTCTCACATGGAACCGTCCCCGTGAGCATCATCGCCGCCGAGATGCTCGCCGAGTAGCGCGAGGCGTTCGCGCAGCGACGCAAGCTCGCGAGCCTGACGCTCCGCGAGCTTGCGCCAGCGCACCGCTTCGCGCTCGAAGCGCGCGCTCTCGAGGTGCTCGTAGGCGATTCCCGCCGCGGCGGCGATTGCTTCGAGCGATGCGGATTCGTCGGGGTCGATGTCCTCGCCGTTGGCGTGCGCTCCGTAGACCGCAACGGCTTCGAGCCGCGAACCCATGAAGACGGGGACGGCCAGCACGGGATCGCCGGGCTCCCCCGCTTCGCCACCGTTGCGGCTGAACTCGTGCAGGCGCAACGCCCGTCTGCCGCGCTGTAGCCGCAGCGCAATGCCCGCGTCGAGCACCTTGCCGTCGCAAGCGAACTCGCCGCCGGCGTCGCGGAAGAACAGCGAAGCGCCGTCCAGCGCGTAAGCGGAGACGGGCTCGCGCAGGAGCGCCTCTTCGACCGTGGCGGCGTCGGGCGCGCGCGCGAGGCCGGCCGCGATCCCGGCGAGACGGCGTTGCGCCTGATGGCGGCGGCGAAAGAGCATGCGGTCGATGAAATCCTCGACTCTGCCATGAACCGCGTCGAGCGAGAACGCGATTCCGATCGCGGCCAGCGCGGAGAGTGCGATCGCGACTCCGGCGCGCTCGATCATGTGGCTGACCAGCCATTCGATGAGCGCGAAGACCGCAAAGATCGTGCCGGTCATGACCGTGTAGACGAGCGTGCGGCCGAGGACGAACGAAATCTCGAAGACGCGTTGGCGAACGACCGCGTAAGCGATCGCGAACGGCGCGCACGCGTACAGGACCGTCGAGAACCAGACCAGGGCGTCGGAGGTTGCAAGCGCGGCGGCCGGCGGCCAATAGCGAACCCACTCCGAGGCATAGCTCAGCAGCGTGAAGAGCAATCCGACGAGGGCCCACTGCAGCCGCTGCCGCTCCCATCGCGCGGACTGAGCGTAGGTGACGCCGAGGGTTACGCCTGCGGCCAGAATCAGCGCCAGCGCGCCGAGGGTCGACCCCAACGACATCCAAGCCGCCGGTCCTCGCCCCATCAAGAGCGCCTCGGCGTCCCATGCGACGTTGGGAATTGCAAGAAGAAGGCCGACCGGAACGGCGATCCGATCGAGCCACATCCGCCATCCGCTCGCGGCGTCGCCGGGAAAACGCGCGGCAAAAATCAGCAACCCGATCGGTCCCGCTACGTCGAGCGCGTCGGAAGCGAACTGCGCGAACGCAAAGAGCCAATCGGGGAAGCGATAGAGCGTGACGTTCGTCGCCGAAACGAGGTAGAGAAAGAGTCCCCACGTCATCCGGTTCGGACGGCGAAGCAGAATCACGAGGGCGACGACGATATACGCAAATCCCGCTAGGCGCAGGAGCGAGGCGAGCGGAGAGAAGAGCGCCCGACGCGACTCCGCTCCGGTCGGCGATCGCGCCTCCAGCGTTACGATGCGCGACCGCCCGTCGCGGATGACGGAAAGCGTGACGGCTTCGCCCGGAAGCGCCGGCTGATAG
>JASHOM010000075.1 GCA_030041115.1 Vulcanimicrobiota bacterium
GTGGTGCTCGAGGCCGGTGCCCGCGACGAACAGCGGCTGCGGACGGCGCGTTACGACGCGCTGGCCGGCGTCGCCGGGCGCGCCGGCTGCACGGCCGTGGCGACGGCCCATCACGCCGAGGATCAGAGCGAAACCGTGTTCCTGGCGCTGCTGCGCGGCAGCGGACCCGCCGGGCTGCGCGGCATGCCCGCGCGACGACGGCTCGCCGGCGGTCTCGCGCTGATCCGTCCGTTCCTTGGAATTGCATCGGAAACGTTGCGCGCTTATTGCCACTCCCGAGCGCTGCCCTACGCCGTCGATCCAACCAATTCGCAGACGACTCTTCGGCGTAACGCGGTCCGCGAGGCGCTGGCCGCGCTGCGCCCGCTCTTTCCGGGGCTCGATGCCGCGGTCGCTCGGGCCGCCGGCCTGGCCGCGGACGAGCGCGACGGGTCCCGGCGGGCGGAGCTGCGCCGCGAGCTCCGGGAACGGCTCGCACGGGAGGACGAGCTTCGCGAGATCGATTTCGTGCACGTCGAAGCGGCGGTGCGCGCCCTCGAAGCGGGCCGGACGGGCACGTTTCATATGAAGCCCGGGCTGGCCCTGAAAATCGAGCGGGGCACGGTCGCGGGTATCACCAGAGAGTGAGCGAGTACGTGCAGGCCGAAATTGGAAGAACGATCGCGGCTGCGGACGAGATCGCGGAGGTGATCGGACGCTTGGCTGCTAAGATTGCGGCCGACTACCGGCGGCAACCGCTCCTTCTACTCGGCGTGTTGAAGGGAGCGCTTTGCTTCACGGCCGACCTCGCGCGGGCGCTGGCCCGGAGGCCGGACGGGCCCAGTGAAATTATCGTGGATTACATTTTTGTGGAACGGTACGGAAGCTTAGGGAGCGCGGGGGGTCTTGCACGCCTCGCGGCCGACTGCGCCACGCCGGTTCAGGGTGCGAACGTGCTCATCGCCGACGATATCGTCGACAACGGACGAACGATCGAGTTTCTACAGACCCTGCTGCGCGAGCGCCGCCCGGCGAGTCTGCGCACGTGCGCCCTCTTCGACCGCCCCGCGCGGCGCGAGGTCGATCTCTCGATCGATTATTTGGGCATGGCAATTCCTAATATGTTTACAATAGGTTACGGTTTGGACTACAAGGAACTCTTCCGCAATCTTCCTTACCTGGCCGAGCTTCGAGAGGGTAAAACGGTCTAGCCAAACGGTGAGCAAGCATCTGCGGTCCATTGTCCTGATCATCCTGGCGGTCGTCGCCGTATTCATCATCGTCGAACGGTTCGTCCCGACAACCGAAGGTGAGACCCGGCTCGATTACGGAGCCTTTTACCAGAAGCTCGAAGCGGGGCAAGTTCAGTCCTTTCACGCCACCGGTCTCAATGCGATCGGCGACCTTTCCAACGGCACCAAGTACTCGGTCGCAGTGCCCAACGTCGACCAGACGTTCGTGGATGAGGTTTATAAGCGGGTAAAGAGCGGAGCGATAAGCTTCGAGCAGCAATCGAATACCGGACTGCTCTCGAGTCTCATGACCCTCGGCCCGCTCGCAATCACCGTTCTCTTGCTCTTCTTTATCCTGCGCCAGGCCCAAAGCGGCGGAAGCCAAGCGCTCTCCTTCGGGCGTTCGCGTGCCAAGATGCTCTCGGAAAATCGCCCGAAAGTCACGTTTGCCGACGTCGCCGGCGTCGACGAGGCGAAGGAGGAGCTCGCCGAGATCGTCGACTTCCTCAAATATCCCAAGAAGTACCAGTCCTTGGGAGCGCGGATTCCCAAGGGCGTCTTGCTGCTCGGTCCGCCCGGAACCGGAAAGACGTTGCTGGCGCGCGCGATCGCCGGCGAGGCGGGAGTTCCGTTTCTCTCGATCTCGGGCTCGGATTTCGTCGAGATGTTCGTCGGCGTGGGCGCATCGCGCGTTCGCGATCTCTTCGACCAAGCGAAGAAATCGGCGCCCTGCATCGTTTTCATCGACGAGATCGACGCGGTCGGACGCCAGCGCGGCGCCGGATTGGGCGGCGGCCACGACGAGCGCGAGCAGACCCTCAATCAGCTGCTCGTCGAGATGGACGGCTTCGATCAGAACACCGGCGTCATTCTGATTGCGGCGACGAACCGCTCCGACGTGCTCGATCCGGCCCTGCTGCGTCCGGGCCGCTTCGACCGGCAGATCGTCGTCGGCCGGGCCGACTTCAGAGGGCGCGAAAAGATTCTCGAAGTGCACGCGCGCAACAAGCCGCTCGGAAAGGAAGTCTCACTCGAAACGCTCGCGAAACGCACGCCCGGCTTCTCCGGCGCGGATCTCGAGAACTTACTCAATGAGGCGGCGCTGCTCGCGGCGCGCAAGAACAAGAACTTCATCGAGATGATCGACTGCGACGAGGCGATCGATCGCGTGATGATCGGTCCCGAACGCAAGTCACTCGTGATGTCGCAGAAAGAGAAAGAGGTTACCGCGTACCACGAGTCGGGCCACGCGATCATCGGCGGGCTGCTCGAGAAAGCCGACCCGGTGCACAAAGTGACGATCATTCCACGCGGAATGGCGATGGGAATCACGTGGTCGCTGCCGGAGGACGATCGCCACAGTCAGACGCGCGAGGAGCTGCTGGCGTCGATCACCATGGCGATGGGCGGCCGTCTGGCCGAAGAGATCAGATTCGGCGACGTCACGACCGGAGCGAGCAACGATTTCGAAAAAGCGACGGAGCTCGCGCGTCGAATGGTCACGCAGTACGGGATGAGCGAGCTGGGCCCGATCCAGTTCGGTCGCGGTGCGCATCAAGTCTTTCTCGGGCGCGATTTTGGCGACGAGCGCAGCTACTCCGAGGAAGTTGCCAGCAAGATCGACGCCGAAGTGCGTAAGATCATCGAATCTTGCTACGATAACGGCAAGCGGCTCCTCGGGGAGAACTGGGACAAAGTCGAACGCATGGTGGCGTCGTTGCTCGAATACGAAACCGTCGAAGCCGAGGAAGTGCACGCAATTCTCGAAGGCCGTCCGTACGACCACACCAGCGGAGCGCCCGCGGCGCCGAGCGACGCCGCGGCCGAGCGTCCCGCCGTCGACGAGCCGAAGCGGGCGGAAAAACCTTCGCGCCTGCCGCCGAACATTTCGCCGGAACCCGCATGATCGCTCGCGCTCACCCGGCGATTGCGGCGTTTCTCGCCGCGTCGCTCTTTTATTCAGCGGCACCGGCTCGCGCTGCGGTGCCGCAACAGCTCGGGCCGTTGCCGCGCGGCGGATCGTACGTGCTCGCTCCCGACCCGACCGTCGGCTCGGCCGCGATCGGGCTTTGGTTTCGCGCGCCCGCGGCCGGTTACGACAACACGACGCCGGGCATCGCAAACCTCGCGGCAACCGCCGCGGCGGTCGCGCCGCTTGCAAGCGGACGATCGCTCTACGCGCTCGTTCATTCGGTCGGCGGCGATCTCAACATCGCAGTCTATCCCGACATCGTGGGAATCGGGGCGGTCGTTCCGGCCTCGGCCGCGCGTCGCGTCGTCGCGGCGATGACCGCCGCCTATTTCGCGCCGGCGGTCGACGAATCGGCCGTCAAGACGGCGCGGGCAAACGCCGCGGTGCTGGGAGTTCAACAGCGCTACGAATCGGATTCGACGCTTCACGATCTACTCTTCGCGCAGATCTTCGCAAACGGACCGGCGCACTACCCGACCTTGCCGAGCACGGTCTCGGGGCTGACGAGCATCTCGGCGCCGCAAGTGAGCGATTTCGCCAAACGGGCTTTCCGCGCGGAGAACGGCGTACTGACGCTGACGGGCAACGTCGACGCGACGAGCATCAACGCGGTCACCGACGGAAGCGGGAAGGGCGCGATGGACGCGCCGTACGACTCGCCGCTCGACCCGGCGCCCGTTTCGGCGACCACGACCGGGGCGGTCGACGGCGTCGGACTCGCGTGGATCGGTCCGCCGATTTCCGACGAAAAGGCCGCGACGGCGATGGACTTCGTCGCGGACTATCTCTTCCGCGATCAGACCGGCGTCGTTGCGCAGGCCCTCGACGAGGCGAAGAGCGACGCGCTCGTCATCGGCCAATTCATTACGTTGCACGATCCCGGGGTTATGGTCGTGACGATCGGCGGCGATCACGAGAAACAGGCCGAGCAGAAGGTGCTGGCCGCGTTGCAATCGATGCGGCAGCCGATGGATCGTGCCGCATTCGAAGCGGCGCGCGAGGCCTTTCTCTACCACGTTGCCGCCGACACGCAAACGCCCCAAGAACAGGCCGACAATCTCGGCTGGTACACCGTTGAGGGCAACCTCGATTACGCGCCGGGAATCGCAAACGGCTCCTACGAACGCGCGGCCCGCTCGCTCGATCCGCAATACGTCGCCGACGCCGTGCGCCGTTATCTGGGGAAACCCGTCGTCGTCGATCTCATCGCCACCACGCCGCAGAAGGAGTCGTCGCCGTGACGCGCGCACCGTTCTTCGCCGTCGCCGCCGCGATGGCGCTCGCAAGCGCGCCGCGCGCGGGACTGACCGCCGCCATCGCGGTTCCGACGCCGAGCATCGATCGCGTGAACGGAACGACGATCCTTCGTCAGCCCGACGGCGCCGCGACGCTGGTCGGCGTTGCGCTCGTCGTACGAGCCGGACTCGATCGCGAAACGATGAAGCAAAACGGCCTGGCGGCACTGGTCGCGCAGACGATCCTGCGCACGCCGGTAGATACGCCGGCCCTCCCGCTCGAGGAGGCAATCGCCGCGCGCGGCGGTTCGATTCGCTTTACCGTCGATCCCGGCGACGTGCGATTCTACGTCGAGTCGCTGGCCGGCGACGCGCCGGCCGTTCTCGATCTTTTGCGCAGCGCGATCGCGGCACCGGATTTCTCCCCGGCGACCATTCGGAGCGCGCGTTCCGAGCTCGTGGCGCAGATCGCCGCCAATCAGCAAGAGGCGCTGCAGGTCGGCATCGACATGCTCAATGCGGCCTCGTCGGCGCAAGCCAACGTGGGCCTGCCCGAACTCGGCACGCCGGCCTCGCTCGCGCAGTTCTTTTCCAATGACGTGCGCTCGTTCTACCACGCGTACTACCGTCGCGGCGGTTCGCTCGTCAGCGCCGGGGGACAGCTCGACACGCTTGCGCCCGATGCGCTGGCGGCGCTTGCGAGCGCGCTTCCGGAAGGAACCACGACGCCGGTGACCGTGCGCGTGCCCAGACTGGCCGGCGCCACGCACGAGATCGTCGCGCACCGCGATATCTCCTCGCCGTGGCTGATCGCGCAATATCCGGCTCCGAAGGTGGACAGCGCGGATTTCGGGCCGATGCTCGTTCTGGCTGCGTTCGTCCGGCGCACGCTCTCGGACATCGCGCAGGTCCCGGGCGTCGTTTCGCCCACCTTCGCGTCGCGTTCCGTCGGCGCGGTCTATGCGTACGATCGCGCACCGCCCACCTTGGTGCTCTACGTCAACGGCGGTTTGAACGGCAATCCCGGGCGAGCGTTTGCGACGGCGCTCTCGGTGGTCAACGTGCTCGCCGCGACGCGACTCCAAGGTTCGATCGAGGAGTTCAAGGCCGAAGCCGCGGGTGATTTCTCCAACGATGCCACGACGCTCGAGACGCGGACCTGGCTCGCCGCGGTTTTCTCGCGCGACAGCGCATCGCCCGATTTCATCAACCGGGCCGTCGCCGCAATCTCGGCGACCACTCCCGAGGACGTGCAGCGCGTGGCTCGGCGCTATTTAGGCAATCCGACGATTGCCCTCGTGCTACCGCGCGGCACCAGCTTGCAAGATTAGCCGTCGTTTCCCACGCAAGTGAACGTTGCGCTCGTTCACGATTACTTAAACCAGCGCGGAGGCGCGGAACGCGTCTTCGCGCATTTTGCCCGCACCTGGACGCA